>JAHDFX010000046.1 GCA_020627965.1 Saprospiraceae bacterium
ACTTGATCCTCCACGATAGCTATCGGGACTCGCAGGCGATGAAAAGCGATTTTAGAGACAAGCTTCTGATTGAAAATCGTGCTAAATCCCGACCAGTCCCGATAACTATCCGGGAGAATCAAGTTCAGAATGACGTTCTCTTTTTGGGGATTTTAAGAATTCGCCTATGGCTTTCTTCATGTAAGATTTAGTGGCTGGTGGTAATTCTTTCCTTTTGTGTTCTTTCACGCCATCATTTGAATAGTAATTTATTAATCAAACTGACGGTCTAAGCTTATCGTCAATAAGGTAAAACACTATAATGACACTAATGCATCACTCAGCTCACCCGATATAGACTGGGTAGAGTTTGATAATGATTATGATTCAAGAACATATCTGGAAGAATTTATCAGGGAATTGAAAAGCTTATCGACAGGCATGGATAATGCCAGAATACTGCATGATTCTGATGTGTATAAAGCAGCATTGAGAGATTATGAGTACAGTAAGTATAAATATAATTCTTCTATCCCCGGTTACGCAGATAAAGTAAAAGAACTCCAACAGTTTTTTAGCCGTACTGGTATTCGGAGAAATCGAAATACAGAACAGGACGAAGAGATTGTACCACCAGGTGAATAGGTGTATACAGGACAAAATAAACATGAGTCGTCCAGAATTTGTAAAAATTCAAAAATTCTGGACGACTCGTGTTTTTATTTAAGCATCAATAATTAAGCCCTCCATTCAAATTCATTTCATTTTTTTCCTTTTCTTTGCGCAGTATTCTAAAGGCATAATTTTTGTGTCTCATCAATCTTATTGTTAGGATTTCATTAACATTTAAACCATTCTCTATGCAAAAGCTATGTTTATTATCCTCTCTACTGTTGGTGTTAATCGCACTGTCTTCCTGTGGAGATGATCTTCAAGAAGACTTTACTGTAGAAGGACTTCGCCCCGTCTATATTCAGCCCGAAGAAGCGGATACAATTACTTCTCTGCCTCCCCAGCCCATAGGTCAATTGGGTAAAATCTATTACAAAGACGACCTAATTTATGTAGGTGAGCGTGGTGAAGGTGTGCACATTGTAGACAATACGAATCCTTTTTCGCCAGAGCGTATAGGTTTTATACGTATTCCCGGAAATATCGACATTGCCATAAAAGGCAATTATCTGTATGGTGATAATTATCGAGACTTAGTAACACTGGATATTACTGATCTGAACAATGTAACAGAAGTGAGTCGTTTAGCTGATGTCTATCCCGAAGTACCACAAAACTATCCCAAATTTTATTCAGGTTATTTTGAGTGTGTAGATCCAAATCTGGGTTTTGTTATGAAGTGGGAACCTGCCACACTCGAAAACCCCCGCTGCTTCCGTTAATTCACCTAAATATTGCCTATCATGAAAAAGATATTATATAGCGTATTTTTCTTTAGCCTGCTGGCTGTTTTATTTGTACAATGTGCCAAAGATGACCTTTCTATTCCTTCTGATACCGGAACGGGTGGCTCTTTGGCTGCGATGACAATTATTAATGACCATTTGTACATTATTGATAATGAAAACATCAAGATTTTCCGTTTGACTAATCCGGCGCAGCCGGCGCAGATTGGAGAAGTGAATGTGGGTTTTGGTATTGAAACAATTTTCCCTTACGGTGGTATGCTGTTTATCGGCTCTCAAACAGGGATGTATATCTACGACTTACAGAATCCTGCAAGCCCTACCCTACTGGCAGAACACACACATTTTTATGGCTGTGATCCGGTCGTTGCCAATGACTCTATTGCCTTTGTTACCGTTCGTTCTGCTGAGTGGTGCCGTGGAACAATTCCCATCAACCAGTTGGAACTAGTAGACGTTACCGACCCCGCACAACCTTATTCTATCGACTTTGTAGACATGAATAATCCGGCAGGACTAGGGCTGGATGGCGACTATCTGTTTGTAACAGACGGTGCAGCCGGAATAAAAGTTTTTGATGTTAGTGATCCTTATAATGAAGGGGCTGTTCTTATAAATAGTATCCCTGTTAATGTATTCGATGTCATTCTGCTGGATGGATTAATGATTGCTGTCGGAGAGGAAAATTTATATCAGTTTGATTATACTGACATTAATAATATAATGGACGTATCGACACTGAGTTATCAGTTTTAAGAAAATACTATTATGGTAAGATCAAATATTCCAACAAGCTTTATCTTTTTTGCTTTGTTGTTATTTTCAACAAGTATAGTGGCGCAGAATCTTGAGGAGCGCAAAACCATTGGTTTTGATACGCCTCAACTTATTTTTAAATGGAATTTGCTTAGTTTAACTGAAATTGAGCCGACTTTTCAGCTCGGAGTTGAATATATTTTTAAGCCAAAGATCGGTTTTCAACAACAACTAGGTTATATTTTTGCTAACCCTTCATCTGATATCTGGGGGATTCGTTCTCGTTCGGAAATGAAATTTTATTTGAATAAAAGCAAAAGAAGAGGTCGTCCTTTTTATGTGGGAACTGAAGTATTGTATAAGTTTGCCCGGAATTTTGGTACAGAAACCTTTTCCCGTGAAGGCGGGGCTTATACGCAAGTTATAGATTTTCATACAGACAGGAATGTTATTGGCTTTACGCCTAAACTTGGTTTTATGAACAATTTTGAAAATCAGCGTTTTGTATTCGACATGGCTTTTGGTATCGGAGTGAAAGCTACTTATTATAATAGCAATCTTCCCGGAGATGCCGATCTGCCTGATACCGACTTTGTTATTTGGGATTTTTCCAATTTAGGCAAAAGTGGCCATGATGTATTTCCAAATATACTTTTGAGTTTACAAATTGGCTTTAAAAAATAGACTTTAGAAATAGATGACGAGACTAAGTGTAAATATTAATAAAGTGGCTTTGCTAAGGAATGCACGTGGCAGTAACCTCCCTGATCTGGTACAAGTAGCCAAAGACTGTGAGCAGTTTGGTGCGCAGGGCATAACTGTACACCCCCGCCCCGATGAAAGGCATATTCGCTATAGTGATATTGAGCCGCTCAAATCCATTGTTACTACCGAATTCAATATCGAAGGCAATCCTACGCCTGATTTTTTGAAACTGGTTTTGGCACATCGCCCACACCAATGTACGCTGGTTCCTGATGACCCGCAACAACTGACTTCAGATCATGGCTGGGATACGGTCAAACATGAGAGTTTTCTGAAAAATGTAATCGCTGAATTGCAGGAAGCGGGTATACGGGTATCTATTTTTTGTGATGCTGATGCTCACTTTATCGAAGGCGCAAAGAAAACTGGTACCGACCGTATCGAGTTATATACTGGTCCTTATGCAGAACAATTTGTGCATCAGCCGGAAAAGGCAGTTGCCCCATATACTGAAGCTGCAAGACTTGCACTCGAACTGGGTTTGGGCTTAAATGCCGGACACGATCTGAATCTACATAATTTAAAATATTTCAATCAAGAAATACCTGACTTGCAGGAAGTCTCCATCGGTCATGCGCTGATAGCTGATGCTTTGTATTATGGTCTACATAACACCATTCAGATGTATTTGAGGTGTTTGGAATAAATTTGTTATAAATTCCTTTGTTCGATTCTTTCTTTGACCCGACCAAGCACATAAAAGACCTCTCGTCCTATCTGGCGGCATCTTTCATCGTATTTTTCGCTTTCCAGTTCCGTGTCGTCAAATGCTTTAGGGTCTTCGTAATTCATATTTAAACGAAAGTCGGCTCCCAATACTACCGGACAGCTTTTACTGGCACTATCACAGACCAAAATGGCTCCAAAGCCTTTTTTCGGATTAGGTGACTCATGATATACCTTTGAAAAAGCTTCGTAAGGCTCCATATCTGCCTGCCATCGAATTTTATAGGTGGGATTGTCAACTTGTTCATCCTCACATTGAATATCAAAACCAGCACGCCGAAGGGCAGCTACAGACCTTGGATTGAAAGCGGTGGTTTCGGTGCCTCCCGACCAGGTATTTAATTTGGGTAAACCAAAATAGGCTGCTCCGGCTGCCAGCCACAACTGAGCCATATGGCTTCTCCTGGAATTATGGGTGCAAATAGCTATAAGTTGGGGCGTTTCACCTTTTTCATATACCCCCAGCAAATAAACCCCAAACAGGTAAATACGTTTTTTTCTATTTTCTGGAATGAGGTCGTATTCTGTTGCCATTGCATTACAATAAGTATGTAATTCAGTTAATAGAGTTGAGCGCATAATAAGGTTCTCTTTTGTATTTTGTGTCTATATAATTGTTCGTATTTCAAATTTTGCCGATATTCACGGAACAATCGCAATTTGCTATTCAATAAGTGAATTTCCAAAAATAAAATGATAAAAACATTCGATATGAAAAAAATAGGATTATGCCTTACCGCCCTGATGCTAACTATAGGCTTATTTGCTCAAACTACAGATCAGGTTCGCCGTTCTGCTGATGCAGATTTTACAGTCATTGCACTGGCTCAACAATGTAAAGGACAAACACCAGACCAAATCGCTCTTCAGGTAACTGATAAATTGACCAACAAACTCAACTTAAATGAAGAACAACGCAAGGCACTACACCTTATCAATGTAGACAGTGCAGAGAAAATGCATGAAATAGCCAAAGTACATAAAGGCAATCAGGCAAAAATTGATGCAAAACATTATTCATTATACTTAAACAGCACGGCTAAAGTACTTCGTTTGCTGGATACAGAGCAACAAAAGCTATATAGACTAATCATGGCCAAAACCAAGCCACTCAATGAAGAACAACGCAGAAAAATTGAGATGGGTAAGCGTATGTAAAATAAAAAAGTAGTTACATCTTGCCGATTATAACGTCCTTTATAGTAGACTTTCAAAAAGTTGGCAATGAATTTGGTAATGTAATATCGAAATAATTTAATTTCTATATTTTCACAAAATACCCTTATCTTTCACACAAATGATTCACCTATTAAAGGATAGGGTATAATTTAGATTTACACCTTTGTCCATTCATTAAATCAAAAAGAAAAAATGATCATGAAAAAACTTGTATTCAGTGTACTAATGATGTTTTTTGGTCTTACCATTTATGCTCAGAATGCGCCTGCTCAATCAGTAAAACAAAATGCATCTACTGCAAAAGTTATTGATACACCAGAGCAGGAAGCTAAGAAATTAGTAGATATGCTTACTCAGAGTGGCACTTATAGTGATGCTCAAAAGAAAGATATCTATGCTGTTGCTCTTAATGCAGTAAAACAACGTAAAGCGATTGCATCTTTGAGAACTACCGACCCTGAAGGTTTTGCCCGTAAAGAAATGGAAATTTTCACCAATATGTCACAAGCGATAAGAGACATAGAAAAGCAGTAACTTCTTACTGGTTATGAAAATATAAAAAGCCCGGCCATCTTGGTCGGGCTTTTTATATTGTTGAATACTAACTTTTAAGTGCCAGGACTTACTCCATCGTATAATTCGGACGAAGTGTAGAATTGGTTCCTTCCGCATAGAAATTATTAATGTATTCCACCACTTCATCTATACTGTCTGTTACCAGGAACAAATCCAGATCATGCTCACTAATGTTTCCATGTTGTTCAAGCAAAGTATCGCGTATCCAGTCTTCTAAGCCTGCCCAAAATTCTGTTCCCATCAATACAACAGGTACTCTGTCTATTTTTTTAGTCTGAATTAGTGTCAGTACTTCAAATAACTCGTCCATTGTACCAAAACCACCAGGTAAAGTCACAAATGCCTGAGCATATTTAACGAACATTACTTTGCGAATAAAAAAGTAATTATAATTAAGATTTTTGTCTATATCAATATATGGATTATGGCTTTGCTCAAAAGGCAGCTCAATATTCAGTCCAACTGAAGAGCCTCCTCCTATATGCGCCCCTTTATTACCCGCTTCCATGATACCCGGACCACCACCAGTGATAATTCCATAGCCTTCCTGGGTAAGTCTTTTGGCTACATCAACAGCCAATTCGTAGTATTTTGTACCAGGTTTGGTACGGGCAGAGCCAAAAATAGATATACAGGGTTCAATTTTATTCATGCGTTCAAAGCCTTCTACAAATTCGGCAATCACCTTAAACATTGTCCATGAATTTTCGCCTTTGATTTCACTCCACTTTTTTTGTGGCTTATAAGGCACTTTTGTTTGTTGTTCACTCATATTTTATTCCTTGTTTATTTCAGATATGAAGTAAGGAATCGAACAATTTAAAATTGTTTAATTCCTTTTTTGTAAAATTAATACGTCATTTAAAAAGACTTGTTGCCTTTCCTTAGATGTTATTTTCAGAAAAAGCCACACATATTAAGAGATTATTTGTAAACCACCAAAAAAAATGAATATTTAATTTGGAAGAAACTGAACTTATTTTTGAAAATTATTGTGGCTGATCGTACAAACTAAGGACTTGTTTAAATTTCTATCCATTGCCTGGAGATGGTAACCCTGGAGTTTAGTTACAAAAAAAATAGAGGCTTATAAAAATCAAAAAAACTAAAAAAGCGCATCACAGATTCAAGGTATTAAATTTTACTTGACATCGTAAAAAGATAAACGGCTTTCCTGCGTTTCAGAAAAGCCGTTCTTAACCCAAAACTAAATGTGCTAGTACGTCTTTATTCTTGAGGTGTTTTTTAATTACAATTGCAATATATGTCAGTTTTTCAATAGATGTACAAATAAATAAAAAAAATCATACATCTTTAATTTAACAACTGCGTCACACCTTTTTAAAAGCATATAAAGAAATAAACACATATAGGGACTTTATCATCTTTTAGCCTGTTACATTAATTCATTTTTGTGAGCAAAAAATAGCATTAAAGCATAAAAAGTCCCTCACAAATCTATACTGATTTTATCTTGATTGCAAAAAGATAAGCTTTTGAATTAGGTAAGTTCTACAAAATGAAAAGCGAGGCAGTTTGCTACTTTTAAAATTCGGGACACCCTATGTTTATTTAAATTGGGGCATAAAAAAAAGGACTTTCCAGAAATAAATTCTGAAAAGTCCTGTATGGCAGCCCCTAGGGGAATCGAACCCCTCTTTCCAGGATGAAAACCTGGCGTCCTAGCCGATAGACGAAGGGGCCATATTATTCTATAAAAAGGTATCTGTTTACTCTTTTTATAGAGCCTTTCGCCAAAAGCAAGGCAAAGATAATAGCAAATTTTAAAATTCCAAAAACTATTGTATTATTTTACATCATAAATAATAACACAAAGCAAATTTTCTGAAAACTTATCCCAAAGATAATATGTTTAACAATTGATTCAACTTATATTTGTACTTATTGTAAATACAACACTAAGCGTAGTTTATTATGGCGAAAAAAATTGCTATTAACGGTTTTGGGCGTATTGGGCGTCTCACCCTCCGTAATTTATTGGAAAAAAATGACGTTGAAGTAGTTGCTGTTAATGACTTAACAGACAATGAAACACTTGCCCACCTATTTAAATTTGATTCTACACATGGCATATTTCCGGGTACGGTATCGGGTCATGAAGACAGCATAGAGATAAATGGACGAAAGATCAAAAGTTTTGCAGAACGCGACCCTGGTCAGCTTCCCTGGGCAGAACTTGATGTTGATGTAGTTCTTGAATGTACGGGTTTCTTTCTGACCAGAGAAAAAGCTAGTCTGCATCTTAAAGCCGGAGCTAAACGCGTTGTTTTATCGGCACCAGCTAAAGACAAAGACATTCCTACTATAGTCTTAGGTGCCAATGAGCATATCTATAAAAAGGAAGACCTGATTATTTCTAATGCTTCCTGCACAACAAACTGTTTATCGCCTATGGTAAAGGTATTAGAAGACAACTGGGGCATTGTGAACGGTTTCATGACAACGATACATGCTTATACTGCTAATCAGCGCTTACAGGATGGTCCTCATAAGGATTTGAGAAGGGCAAGAGCTGCAACTGAAAACATTATTCCTACTACGACCGGAGCAGCTAAGGCACTGGCTTTAGTACTTCCTGAGACTAAAGGAAAAATCTCTGCATCAGCTATTCGTGTACCTATTGCTACAGGCTCGCTGACAGAGCTAATGGTCAATCTGGAAAAAAAAGCGACTGTTGAAGAAATTAACGCTGCATTTAAAGCAGAAGCGGAAGGTCGACTAAAAGGTATTCTGGAATATACGGAGCTTCCTCTGGTATCAAAAGATATTGTCGGTAACCCACATTCCTGTATTTTAGATGGAGATATTACTGATGTGAATGAAAAAATGGTTAAAATTGTGGGTTGGTACGATAATGAAGCGGGTTATTCTGCCCGACTGGCAGATTTAGCCTGCATGGTTTAGTACCCTTTACAATGTAATTAATACACAGCCATGAATATTGATTTTAAAGATAAAAAGGTATTAATCAGAGTTGATTTTAATGTTCCTTTGAACGATGCATATCAAATAACAGATGATACTCGTATTCTAGCAGCTTTACCTACTATCAAACACGTTTTGGATCAAGGCGGTGCTGCAATTTTGATGTCGCATCTGGGGCGTCCGATGAAAAAGATGAAGCCAGATGGCAGTATCAACAGAGAGCGTTTTACACTTCAGCATATTGTCGGGCATTTATCTAATAAACTCAATACAACGGTTTTTTTCTCTCCAGATACTGTAGGTAAAAATGCTTTACTGCTTGCCAATGAATTAAAAGCCGGTGAGGTACTTGTTCTGGAGAATACACGTTTTGAAGTAGGAGAAAAGAAAGGTGATCGGGATTTGGCGCGTCGCCTGGCTGCTTTGGCAGATATTTATATTAATGATGCTTTTGGTACTGCACATCGAGCGCATACCTCTACCACTACTGTTGCCGATTTTTTCTCCCCTCCCAACAGAGCTTTCGGTTTTTTAATGGAAAACGAGTTAAAAAAT
Organism: Saprospiraceae bacterium; assembly: GCA_020627965.1. Taxonomy (GTDB): domain Bacteria; phylum Bacteroidota; class Bacteroidia; order Chitinophagales; family Saprospiraceae; genus JAHDEO01. The sequence continues at coordinate 8,901 of JAHDFX010000046.1, forward strand.
GCGAACAAGATATTAAACAATCCTAGTCGTCCGCTCACAGCGATCATCGGTGGAGCTAAAGTTTCCGATAAAATTTTACTTTTAGAAAAACTGATGGATCTTGCTGACACGCTTGTCATTGGTGGAGGTATGGCTTATACGTTTATCAGAGCACAAGGTGGCAAAACAGGTAAATCTCTGGTAGAAGAAGATAAAATAGACTTAGCTAAACAACTATTAAAGAAAGCGGAAGCTACTAATACGAAGCTCTTGTTACCTCAAGATTCAGTTGTTGCTGATGCATTCAAAGAGGATGCTAATACTAGTATTGTGAGTAGTTATGAAATAGCAGATGAATGGATGGGACTCGACATTGGTCCGCAGGCACGTTCTGCTTTTGCTGATGCAATTGCTACATCATCCACTATTTTGTGGAATGGCCCGATGGGAGTCTTTGAAATGTCTGCATTCTCTCAAGGCACTAAACATATAGCCCAGACGGTTGCCTCGGCTACAGCCAATGGCGCTTTTTCGCTTGTAGGGGGTGGAGATTCCGTAGCTGCTGTTAAGCAAATGAAATTAGCAGATCAAGTAAGTTATGTATCAACTGGTGGCGGGGCTATGCTTGAATTATTGGAAGGTAAAACCCTGCCAGGTATAGCTGCTATTAGCGGCTAGAAAGGACTATATAAAAATGCTCCACATTGGTTTTTAAAGCCTGATGTGGAGCATTTAAAATTATATTTATTTTTTAACCTGATGTATTTTTCAACCCTATTTTCTCTTCTTCTCGTTTTATTCGCCGTTGTTCTTCATCAATAATATCCCTTACAAATTTTATACCTGCAAAGAGTAGCGAAAGGAGAAGGCTTACACCAATAAACCAAAACAGGCTACTCATAATGGGGTCGTCTCCTTTTGGACTTAGTGGGTAAACCGGGCGATCAATAGGAACCAGATATGGGCGATTTGTTTTCAATCTAAACCTCAGTATTTCTAAATTCCTTACAATTTCGATATACATTCCGTTTAATATCTCAATACTTCTCTTTAATCTTACTTCTTCAACTAATGCTACAGAAGAAACCAGATTTTTATGTGTATCTCTAAATTTGGCATAACGAATTTCAGCAATGCCCAGCTCAACTTTTACTGAGTCCATGCGTTCTTGGAGCATAACAAGATCACCCTCACTCCTTTCCCGCAATTTATAAACATAAAACGTTGATAATTCGTCGTATAATGTATTGAGGAATTCAACAGCAAATTGCTGTGATTCTCCTTTAAAGGTGATATCCATAATACCCGAACCACGTACATCAGCGGTAAAGTGGGTTCGTTTTATTCTCCTCCAAAGGTTATTTAAAGCAATATTTTCAAGTACAGTAAAATTCTCTACATCATCATGTGTAAACCAAAAATCGATCAAAGATTCGCTTCCCCGTTCTTCCCAAGCCTGATGCATTTCAAACTCCCTTAGGTAATGATTGGCAAAATAGTCTTCATAACCTTTTATCTTAACTTTCCTGAAGAGTGCATTCGAAACAATTTTGCGAGTCGTCAAAAAATCCAAAATACGATCAAAGTCTACATTATCCATGCTAGATAAGCCAAACTGTCCCATCAAACTATTTACACTAGGCATACCTCCGCCTCCTTCTTCTTCATACAGTGTAAAGCTAAGGTCTGCTGTATATTCTGCCTTGGTAGTATACACCTGATAGAACCGATAAGCACCTGCTAATAAAGCTAAAATCAGTATAATCCACCATCTTTTAGCTACATATACAACATACCCTTTAAGCATGGTATATATTTTGCCCAGCGTGACGACTTCCTGATCTATATGTTTTGTTTCGTTTGCCATAATTAGTGATTCAAATATCGCAGTCAAAAAGATGCCTTAATTCCCAAAGGTTCTGTCAACAAGGATAACTAGTGTTAAGATAGCTGAAACCTGCGACATCGTTGCCGTAAATATCTCTGCCCAGTCTCTATCTGGCTTTTCTTGTTCCGGTTCACGTTCTTTTACTACCTTTTCATCTACTCTTACTACAGCACCTTTATCTACTTTAGGATAAACCTTAAACAATCCTATGTTTCTGGTTTTTTGAACATAACCATTGGAATTTTCGACAGAGATAAGACGTTTACGTCCTTTTTTAGTTCTTCTATCTACTCCGGCTCCATATTTGTTGACATAAAATTTGGCACGACGCCCTTTATGATAAGGTACATTAACTCGCTTAATTTCGTCAATCTCCGGATAGCGAATAGCTCCTGCAATAGAGACCAGATCCTTTGCTTTAGGAACCTCTATAATGTCTCCTGCCTTAAGGATATAATTAAACTTAGAATTTGGATTCTTGATTACTTTTTCCATATCTAAAATTACCTGCCCCATATCATTGTCACTCCGATACAATGTCGCACCTTTAGCAAAAGCGGCATCTGTAAGCCCTCCTGCACGTTCAATGACACTCATTAAATTCTCACGTTTATCTGTCAGAGAATAAACTCCAGGATAAACTACCTCCCCTACAAGGGTTATATTTTGCTGCAATTCAAACTCTGGAGCTTCCCGAATAAATACCTGATCGTAGGGGCTAATTGGAAAGTCTTCTTTACCATCTTTTAAAAAGAGATCTCTGTCTATGCCAATAGTCGCAATTTTAACCTCAGTTTCTTTATCTGTTCCGATATTGACACGAGAAACCTCTATTCTACCTTCTGCCGCCTGCTCCTTAAGACCTCCTGCCATATATATGATATCAGCTAAAGTCATATTGGGGCTATAACGAAACATTCCAGGTTCACGAACGGCTCCGAAAATATTCACTTTTAAGTCTTTATCTTCAAAACGTTCCTTTGAATAGACCACTAAAGTATCATTAGGTAACAAGATTTTGTTTTCAGGTGAATCAGCATTCTGGGCTACTGCATCCAGATCAACACGAATAAGTTTTCTTTCGTCGTTACCGTCTGTTCGCTTGATATAAGCATAACGGGCAACATCTGTTTTTGTACCTCCTGAAAAGAATACGGCATCATTTATTTTCAGGTCTTGATCGTGCTCAAAATTACCTGGGCGACGGACATGCCCTTCAACAGTATATTCAAAATTCTCTTCAAAACCAGACTTGGCAAATATTCTGACATTATCCATTGGTTGCAGCTCTATATTGTTAGAACTGGAAGGATTTTCGAGGGCTTCCTGCAAATTAATACGGATATACTTTCTGGTTAGATTATCTTCTCTTCTTACAACATACACCTGGTCTAGACGAGAATTTTCTATGATGCCAGCTTTTTTTACTACATCCACTACTTTCATTTTACCTGCTAATTGGTAATTACCCGGAATTTCAACTTCCCCCGAAACTTCAACGAAGTTTTCGTATTCATTACTAACAGCGTATACATTAATAACATCACCTAGAAAAATTGAATAATCTCTGCGTGAGGCCAGAACTTCTCTAAAATCAACATCAAGTAATTTTCGTTGATCTTCTTCATAACGTTCTATCTGAATATTCCCTTTATAAGCCTCAGCTTTTAAGCCCCCTGCATGATCGATTAACCCCGTCAAGCCTTCTCCATCCAGTAATTCATACTTGAACGGACGTCTTACCGCGCCTTTTATTGTAACCAGTTTCTCTGCAGTTGGTACATGGATAATATCATTATCTTCAAGATAAAAACCCGTGTTAGCTGCCGGGTCTTGTAAATATTTATATACATCAATAACTTTATCTGGTTGTCCTGAACGCCTTACTGTAATTTTACGTACCGTACCATTTTCATTAGGTCCTCCTGCTGCTGCAAGTGCATTAAAAGCAGAATTAAGTGCTGACATATTATAACTTCCCGGGCGGAATACCTCACCATAAATACCTACAGTAATCATTCTTGAATGAGAAAGCGTAACGGCCAGTTGAGAGTTATCCAAATCGATGTGTTTTGCATAATTACTCCGAATCAATTCTTTAGCCTGAGCATAGGTAAAGCCTTTCAAATAAATACGTGGCATCATCGGTGGCTTAATATAACCCTCATCTTTTATTTCAAACTCTCCAGAATAATCACTGGCGCCCCAAATAGCAATGCTAAAGCGGTCACCTGTACCCAGAACATAGTCAGCCGGTGCTTCAAAGTCGTCTAATTGTTTCAGCAGGTTCAGGCTTTGATTTCTGAATACTCTCTTTCCATAGACATCCTCTTCTTCGGCCTGCACCAAAATAAGTGCATCTTCATCTTCTATTTTTCCTGGTTGCTCTTCCTCTTTTTCCAGTTCTTCCATCATTTCTATCGCCTCTTGCTCTTGTTCTGCCTTTGCAGCGGCTGCTGCTGCCTCTTGTTCTTTTGCAGCCTCAGCAGCAGGGTCGATAAAATCCACATTTCCCATTTCTTCTTGACGATCCTCAAGAACTTCCATAACTTCTCCACTAGACACATCGCCACTTTCTATACTCTCAATCACTTCTTCTTCATCTAATCCCATTTCTTTTACACGTTCGCGAAACTCATCTTCAGAAACGGGTACTTGCGCCACACTTATTGTGTTAAGTGAGAAAAGTGTTATAAATAAAAGGAGTATCCTTTTCATAATAGTTTATTTTTCTTTTTACAAGGATGAAAGAAGCTTAATATACCGTAATAAGCATCTTCTCATCATAAGTAGAGTTTGTATTTAAGTTTTAATAGTATACTTAAACCGTATACTGTTTTTCGTAATATTCCTGATAAGCACCAGAGGTCACATTATCCAACCATTCTAAATTTTCCAGATACCAGTCTACTGTACGGGCTAAGCCTACCTCAAATGTGGTAGAAGGCTTCCAATCCAGGTCTTTTTCTATTTTAGATGCATCAATGGCATATCGACGATCATGCCCTGGACGGTCTTTTACAAAGGTGATTAATTTTCTTGCTGAACCAACTTCTCTGCCCAGTTTTTCATCCATAATATCACATAACAGATAGATCAGGTCTATATTTTTCCATTCATTATGCCCACCAATATTATAGGTTTCTCCCTGTTTTCCATTGTGATAAACAACATCAATAGCTCTGGCATGATCAACAACCCACAACCAATCTCTGGTATATAGGCCATCTCCATATACAGGAAGAGGTTTATTATTTTTAATATTATTGATAAAAAGAGGGATTAGTTTTTCAGGAAATTGATAGGAACCATAATTGTTGGAGCAGTTAGACAATACGACAGGCAGATCATAAGTATGCCAATAAGCCCTTACAAAATGGTCGGAACTTGCCTTAGCCGCTGAATAAGGCGAACGAGGGTCGTAAGGTGTTTCTTCTGTGAATAAAGTATCTTCATTCAATTTTAAGGCTCCATAAACTTCATCAGTAGACACATGATAAAACAACTTTCCTTCTGTATTTTTCCAATGTATTCTAGCAGCATTTAGGAGATTGAATGTTCCTAAGACGTTTGTTTTCACAAAACCTAATGGATCAGTGATAGAACGATCTACATGTGTTTCGGCAGCCAGATGAATAACTCCATCAAAATCATATTTTTCAAACAAACTAAGTATGTAGTTTGTATCTACAATATCACCTTTTTCAAAAGTATAATTTGATGCATTTTCAACATCTTTCAAATTCATCAGATTGCCGGCATAAGTGAGTTTATCCAAATTGATAATATTATAATTTGGATATTTGTTCAGGAACAAACGCACTACATGCGAACCAATAAAGCCAGCTCCTCCCGTTATTAAAATATTTTTTTTATCAGCCATAACTTAGTACTATTTTGGATGCAATTAACAGGTATTCGTCACATTATGTGCTTTCGTTGAGCACTTGTTTGAAATACTCATAAGTTCTTTTTAGCCCTTCTCGCCGGCTTACCTTAGCCTCCCAGCCCAGAATTTCTTTGGCTTTTGTCGTATCAGGACGACGCTTTTTAGGGTCGTCTTTTGGCAATTCTTTATAAATGATCTCCAGTTTTTCATCTTCTACCAGTCCAATAATTTCCTCAGCAAACTCCTTGATCGTTATCTCGTCAGGGTTTCCTATATTAACTGGAAGATGGTAATCGCTCATCAATAAACGATATACTCCTTCTACAAGATCTTCTACATAACAAAAAGAACGTGTTTGTGAGCCATCACCAAAAACCGTTAGTGCCTCTTTGCGAATAGCCTGTGATAAAAATGCTGGTAAAGCACGTCCATCATTAACACGCATCCTGGGACCATAGGTATTAAATATTCTTACGATCCTCGTTTCTAAACCATGAAAATTATGATAGGCCATCGTCAATGCTTCCTGAAAACGCTTGGCTTCATCATATACACCACGAGGTCCTATAGGATTTACATGTCCCCAATATTCCTCAGGTTGTGGATGAACTTCAGGGTCTCCATAAACTTCAGACGTAGAAGCTACCAGAATACGGGCATTTTTTGCTTTTGCCAATCCCAATAGATTATGGGTTCCCAAAGACCCCACTTTCATCGTCTGAATAGGCATTTGCAGGTAATCTATAGGAGATGCGGGAGATGCAAAATGCAAGATATAATGCAGATCGCCAGGAATATGTACAAACCTGGATACATCATGATGATAAAACTCAAAGTGTTTGAGCTTAAAGAGATGCTCTATGTTTTTTATGCTTCCAGTGATTAGGTTGTCCATCCCTATAACATAGAAACCTTCCTCAATAAATCTGTCGCATAAATGTGAACCTAAAAATCCGGCCGCACCTGTAATCAATACTTTCTTCATAGCCTTACTGTTTTATTGATTTCTACGACAGTTCTCCCAATACTTTCGTAATGAAAACCATGCAGGCGCATTGTATCTGTATCATATAGGTTTCGACCATCGAAGATGATAGGTTTGCTTAGCAGGGTTTTCATTTTTTCAAAATTTGGCGTTCTGAATACGCTCCATTCTGTAACTATAGCAAGTGCATCTGCTCCTTCAACAGCATCGTACTGCTTTTCTACCAACTCAATCTTATCTCCATATGCTTTCGCTACATTCTCCATAGCCTCTGGATCAAAAGCTTTTATCTTTGCTCCCGCTTCCAGCAGCTCATCTATAATATGCAATGCAGGTGCTTCCCGAATATCGTCAGTATTGGGTTTGAAAGACAATCCCCATATAGCAATTGTTTTTCCTTTCAAATCATTTCCCCATAAAGCCTGTATTTTTTCAACCAATACACTTTTCTGCGCTCGATTTACTTTCATTACAGATTTCAATATCTTAAAATCGTATTTGTGTTGTTCTGCTGTTTTAGCCAATGCTTGTACATCTTTTGGAAAACAACTACCTCCGTATCCGACACCAGGAAATAAAAAACGCTTACCAATTCGGGTATCGCTCCCTATTCCTCTCCTTACCATACTTACATCCGCCCCAACCTTTTCGCAAAGATTAGCTATCTCATTCATAAAAGATATTCGTGTAGCCAGATAAGAATTGGCTGCATATTTAGTTAGCTCTGCCGAACGTTCGTCCATAAAAATAATCGGATTTCCTTGTCGGACAAATGGTTTGTAAAGACGCTCCATGATAGAACGTGCACGATCAGAACTCGTACCAATAACCACCCGGTCTGGTTTCATGAAATCATCTACCGCAACGCCTTCCCGCAAAAATTCAGGATTGGAAACCACATCAAATAATGACTCATCAATACCTTTGACCAGCCTGGAATGTACCAGTTCTGCTGTACCTACAGGAACCGTGCTTTTGTCTACGATCACTTTATAGTCTTTAATAAGCAGGCTAAGTTGATCGGCTACATTTAATACATAAGAAAGATCGGCAGAACCATCTTCCCCTGGCGGTGTAGGCAATGCTAAAAATATAATCTGCGCGCCTTTAATTGCTTCAGCAAGATTGGTTGTAAAACTAAGCCTGCCCTCACGAGTATTTCTATCAAAAAGCAAATTGAGCCCTGGTTCAAATATGGGTACATGACCTTCCTGCATTTTCCTGACTTTCTCCGCATCAATGTCAACACAGGTCACATTATTACCAGTTTCAGCAAAGCAGGTTCCGGTCACTAAACCAACATAGCCGGTTCCAATTACAGCAATATTCATAGCAATATTTTTTTAAGGCTGCAAAGATACTGAACTAAGACCAACTTTTTAAGAGTATAAACTTATTTAAAATTATGCCTCAATAAATACAAAAACACCCGAATGGATGTTAAAACAGCAATAGATAACTTATAAAGCCATTAAAAACTATAACTTTGTTTAAGTAAAAACTAAAAATCACTTACGTCAAAGAACTTTGAAATGCAAAGTTGATATAAAAATCAGAATCTTCCAAGAAATATCAGATTAAATAAATCATATGACACGCAATGTACTCTTCCTTTTATGTTTTTTGGGTCATACTGTGCTTTTTGCTCAAGGAACTAATGAATCCGAAAAACTTCCAGACATGCTTCAGATCAATTTCGGCTATGGTTTTCAGGCGCCTGGTGGTGATCTGGCAGATCGATTCGGATTGAGTTCTTCCATCGGTTTAACCGCCAATTATATGACTGGTAAGTTTATTTTTGGTGCCGAAGGCGATTTTATTTTTGGTGCCAATGTTAAAACTGATGTATTGTCATTTATGCGAACTGAAGACTTAGCGATTATTGGCGACCAACGTGAATATACTGATGTATCTATTGCTCAACGGGGTTGGTATGCTGGTGGTATGGTTGGTGCTATATTCCCTATTTTACCATCTGCCGAACGTTCAGGGCTTAGGCTTACATTAGGTTCTGGATTAATGCAACATAAGATCCGCATTCAGGACAGAGCTGGGGCGGCAACACAATTGCAGGGTGATTATATCAAAGGCTATGATCGCCTGACAAACGGCTTAGCTTTCAAGGAATTTATTGGATATAATTATTTCAGTAAAAATCAACGTGTGAATTTCTATGCTGGTTTTGAATTTATGCAGGCATTTACAAAGAGTCGTCGGGATTATAATTTTGATACTATGTCGGCAGATACTGATAGTCGGGTGGATTTACTCTATGGCATCAAGGTCGCCTGGACACTGCCTTTCTTCTACGATGCTGATGAGCAATTCTATTAAGCATTTCTATTGCGACTGTTATATAATATAGGTGTCGGGTTTTATATTTTGGGGATTCGACTGGTAAGTTTGTGGAACCGCAAAGCAAGCCTATGGTTGGCCGGGCGTAAAGATATTTTCAAAAAAATACAAACAGAATTTCAACCTGACCTGCCTGTTATTTGGATACACGCAGCTTCATTGGGAGAATTTGAACAGGGGCGCCCTCTCATTGAAGCCTTAAAAAAACAATATCCTGGCAACAAAATACTATTGACTTTTTTCTCACCTTCCGGCTATGAAATCCGTAAAAACTATGAACTGGCAGACTATGTATGTTACTTACCTGCCGATACCGCCTCCAATGCTACCCGATTTATAGAAATTATACAGCCCAAACTGGTAATTTTTGTTAAGTATGAATTTTGGTATCATTATTTAAATACTTTAAAAAAGCAGCATATTCCCACTTTGCTGGTTTCTGCTATATTTCGTCCTCAACAAATCTTTTTTCGTCCTTACGGACAATTTTTTCGTGGCATACTTGGCTGCTTTGAACATATTTTTGTTCAGGATAAAAATTCATTGGAATTATTGAATAAAAACAATATTCAAAATGTATCTATAACTGGAGACACCCGCATGGACAGAGTTTGGCAATTAAGCCAACAAGACAAGCGGCTTCCAATCATAGCTACTTTTAAAGGTCATCATGATTTACTGATCTGCGGCAGCACCTGGCCAGCTGACGAACAGTTTTTACTGCCTGCTTTTCAAAGATTAAAACAAGCATATCCTAAGCTAAAGTTCATTATAGCTCCGCATCAAATAGATGAAGGACATATCTCACAAATCGAAGATAAACTCCCCCTCCCCCATTCAAGATATTCCAAAGCTGAATTTGCTGATCTGTCGAAACCTGACGTACTGATTATTGACAATATTGGTATGTTGTCCACACTATATCGTTATGGAAAATATGCCTATATAGGGGGTGGTTTTGGAACTAACATTCACAATATTCAAGAGGCTTTTGTATATGGTTTGCCCGTTATTTTCGGGCCTAAACATACCAAATTCAAAGAAGCTGTTGACCTGATTAACCTGGGTGGTGGTTTTGGGCTTCAAAAAATGGATGAATTTGAAGATTATTTTCATTTTTTAAATAAAAAAATCCATTATGAAAATGCCCGGCAGGTCTGTCTGACTTATACTGAGCAACATCGTGGGGCTACTGAGCAGGTAATAAAGCATATAAAAACACTAAACATATAGAATATGAAACGACCAGTATCTTATAGTTTTGAGTATTTTGATAACCAGGCAAAGTTGATCTATTTCCCCCTGAATAGAGTCATTCAAAAAAACAATATGATCAAGTCTACTTTTACATTTATTTTGGTATTTTTTTGCTTCCACTTTCTTCAAGCTCAACAAACTGTAGGTTTATTTACAAATACACCTGAAGCCTTTGATGGATATACATTGTTTTCACCTACGGTAAGTACAACAACTTACCTGATCGACAATTGTGGTGAATTGGTACACTCATGGACTGGTTCTCCTATGTCAGGGGCTTCTGTTTATCTAACAGAAGAGGGTCATTTATATCGTAAAGGTAAGTCTACAGGTAATCCTGGGTTTCTTGAAGTATTGGACTGGAACAGCAACATATTATGGACTTATTCAAGCAGTCCGGATTATGGAAACCAGCATCACGATATTGAGATACTTCCTAATGGCAATATACTTCTTATTGTTCAGGATGAGCGCAGTCAGGCTGAAGTTGAGCAAGCTGGAGGTATTCTTTCCACTAATGGTACTATTTCAGAAAAAATCATTGAAGTTCAACCTGATTTTGCCAACGGTCTTGGCACTGTAATCTGGGAATGGGAAGCCTGGGATCATCTGGTTCAGGATGTAGACCCTGACAAGCCCAATTATGCTGTTGTGGCAGATAGCCCCGAACGTATTGACATTAATTTCACCATGCAAAATTCAGATTGGCTGCATGTCAATGGAATCGATTATAATGCCAACCTTGACCAGATCGTTATCAGCGTTCCGAGATTCAATGAAATCTGGATCATTGACCACTCCACTTCAACCATACAAGCATCGGGATCAGTGGGTGGAAATGCAGGAAAAGGAGGTGATTTATTGTATCGTTGGGGCAATCCCGAAGCTTACGATCAAGGAACTATTAACGACCAAAAACTCTTTTTCCAACATCACCCTAATTGGATTCCTGACGGCTATCCTGATGCTGGGAAGATCATTATATTTAATAACAGATATGGTGAGGTTCTAGGTCAGCAATTTTCTTCTATTGATGTTATTCAGCCTCCGCTTAATGCGGACGGAACTTATCTCTATTCTGGCATTGCTTATAGTCCCGAAGATACTGACTGGACTTATCAGGCTTCGCCACCGACCAGTTTTTTTTCAAACATCATTTCTGGTGCAGAACGCCTGGAAAATGGCAATACGCTAATCTGTGAGGGGACTGGTGGTCGTTTCATTGAAGTAGACCTTGACGGGAATACAGTCTGGGAATATGTCAATCCTGTTCAAAGTAACGGTATAGTTGAACAATATGAGACTGCTACTATGAATAATGTATTTCGAGTCTTACGATATGCGCCTGATTATGCAGGTTTAGCAGGACAGGATTTAACGCCACAAGGATATATTGAGCCTGGTTCTAATTTTACCTGTACTTTATTTACTTCTAATGAGGATATTCAAGATGAGAAAATGAATATCCAGCTATTCCCCAATCCTGTTGCTAATGAATTAAGCATATCAGTTGAACTGGATCAATATCAAGTTGAGATTATTAATATAGCTGGTCGAGTTTGTCGGCGTATAAACGCTTCCAATACTTTGCAGAGCATTGATATTTCTTCTTTACCTTCCGGGATGTATTTGGCAAAGGTATCAAGTCTAAGTAATGATTACTTTGAGTGTCTTAAGTTTATAAAAAAATAAAACCTGTTTAAGAACGTGTTTAAATTTTCTTTTGGATTTAGGAATCCAATTGTTCGTAGATTGGGCCTGTGGTTTGGGCTATATTTTGAAAGAAGCTGAATTATTAACGATACTCTTACTAAATTTGCCTGAATCATATCTAAAAAACCATGACACTCACAACACTAGACATTATCGTTATCGCCGGATTTGCTGCACTGATCGTCGGTGTAGGTTTATCTTACACGCGCAAAGCCAGTAAAAATCTGGATAGCTTTTTTCTTGGCGGTCGGAACCTTCCCTGGTACATTGCTGGTATTTCTATGGTAGCCACGACCTTTGCTGCTGATACACCTTTGGCTGTAGCCGAATTAGTGGGTGATAGCGGTATTGCCGGAAATTGGCTCTGGTGGAGTTTTCTGGCAGGCGGTATGCTGACGACCTTTTTCTTTGCTCGCTTATGGCGTAAATCTGGCGTATTGACAGAGGTAGAACTGATCGAACTTCGTTATCATGGCACGCCTGCGCGTTTGTTGCGAGGATTTAAAGCCGCCTATCTTGGTTTATTTATAAATGTAATCATCATTGCCTGGGTAAATATGGCATTAATGAAACTATTGCAAATCTTTTTTGGGATGGACTTTACCACTTCCCTAATGTGGACGGGTATAGCCATGCTCCTTGTTGCTGTTTACTCCTCTGCATCCGGTTTATTAGGTATAGCAATAACAGATGTTATTCAATTTGTGGTAGCAATGACCAGTTGTATTATCCTGGCGGTTCTTGTTTTAAATTCGGATAAAATTGGTGGTATATCGGGCTTGAAAACACAATTGCCGGAAGGTTCACTCAACTTCCTTCCTTCCATTGAAAAAGAAGGAGCCAATCTCGGCAAAACATTGGGGCTGAGCCTGGGTGCTTTCTTCGCTTATATAGGCGTGCAATGGTGGGCAAGCTGGTATCCTGGTGCAGAACCGGGTGGTGGTGGCTATGTTGCACAACGCATGATGAGTGCCAAATCAGAGAAAGACGCTATATATGCCACTCTGTTTTTCCAAATAGCACACTACTGTATTCGTCCTTGGCCCTGGATTTTAGTGGGGCTTTGTGCACTTTCTCTTTATAATCTCGACAATTCTATTACTAATCAAGCTTTGAAACAGCAGGTAGTTGCTTTTCAGGAAGATGCTCGTAAAGCTGATGCAGGATTGACCAATAATATTTTTACAAAAAAGCCTAAAGAGCTTAAAGAAATTGCAGAAGACAACAAGTTTGTAGCTGAACAAATAAACAGAATTACGACAATCAGTAATCTATTGAAGTCCGCTTCCGAAAATGATGCCCAACTGGATAAGGCTATGACCTATTCAGCCTATACTGGTAATGGCTTCGTATTGGCAATGAAAGATTTTCTACCTAGCGGGCTAAGAGGTTTGTTATTGGTCGCTTTTTTTGCTGCTTATATGAGTACTATCTCTACTCAGCTCAACTGGGGCGCCAGTTATTTGGTCAATGATCTTTATAAGAGATTTATAGCGCCTGAAGCTTCAGATAAAAAATTGATCACAGCTTCCCGTATTTGTACACTTATCTTGATGCTTATTGGTCTTCTGGTGACAACAAAAGTAGATAGTATAGCAGATACCTGGAAATTTTTGATGCAGTGTGGAGCTGGTCTTGGGCTGGTATTGATATTGCGTTGGTACTGGTGGCGCATCAATGCCTGGAGCGAAATTGCTGCTACATTGGCTCCTTTTCTTGCTATGGCTATTTTTTATCCTATGGAGCTGGAATTTCCTGAACTTTTCCTTTATACCGTATTATTTACAACTATCATCTGGCTGGTCGTGACTTATGCAACTGCTCCAACTAACCGAGATACTTTGTTGAATTTTTATAACCGAGTGCAGCCTGATGGTGCATGGGGAATTTTTAATCCAAATGCTTCATATACAAGAATCGTCCAGCTCTTTATGTGCTGGCTCAGTGCGATTGTCATGACTTATGGTATTTTGTTCCTCGTCGGTAAAATAATTTTTGGCGAATGGCAATCTGCTGGGATTTTACTGGTTGTAGTTTTAATTAGTTTCGTAGTTTTACGGCTGTTTGTCAAAAAGACCAGAATTTTCGGAGACTGATTTTGACGGTGCTTCGTACTGTTTTTTGGGAGGCACAAATTTCAAGCAATACATTAAAATGCAAAATACACTACTATCCCTGGCCCTACTATTACTTATCCCAATATTTGGTCATGCCCAAAGCGCACATGTTCCTCCTGGTAATGACGCCTATCATATTATAGACAGATTAGAGATTCAATCGGGCAGTTTAGCCCCTTTTCATACTGCTATGAAATTTTGGGACAGAAAAGATGTTGCTCAATATGTTATAAAATTGGATACAAGCCGGGAATTTAGCTCTGCTTTGGATATTGCCGATTATAATTACATTTACAGGGACAACAATAACTGGCTGAATATCAAGCAGGAGATTGATCCTTTAGAATCAAGATGGGCAATCAATAAAGAATATGTGGGGAACGACAGTATATTTTACAAACCAGAATTGCTGCCTCGTGAGCTTGATGATGATACAGATAGTGGACATTATATCTTGAGCAAAAAGCCTATTTTAAAATATTTTTACCGTACTCCGGCCAATTTATTTGAACTTAACAAACCTCATTTCAAGCTCCGTGTCAACCCTATTATACACCTCAAATTTGGCAAAGAATCAGGAGATTCAGGTATTGTATTCTTGAATACCCGTGGAGTAAATGTACGAGGCAGTGTTGATGATATACTTTGGTTCAATACGACTATTTATGAAAACCAAGCACGTTTTCGTCCACATTTAAGAGATGGAATCAATAGTTCTATGTTTCCTGCTGTTCCGGGAGGCGGATTCTACAAAGATTACGAAAGTTCTGTTTTTAATATAGATGATGGATATGATTATTTAAGAGGCAATGGTTATTTGGCTGCTCGTTTATCTCAGCATGTCAATTTGCATCTTGGTCATGGCAGGCATTTTATTGGCAATGGTATTCGCTCGCTTTTTCTGTCAGATTATTCCACAGATTATTTTTATTTAAAAATGAATACCCGAGTGTGGAAAATACATTATCAAAATATCTTTGCGGAGTTGACCTCCGACCACCTTCCGGCTGGCGATCGTATATTGCCCAATAAATACATGGCAGCTCATCATTTAAGTTTCAATAATCTTTTCCCCAATTTTAGTATTGGTTTTTATGAGTCTGTCATATTTGATCGTGAAAATACATTTGAATTACAGTATTTAAACCCCATTATTGTATATCGTATCGTGGAGCAGGCTGTTGGTAGTCCTGACAATGTTGTGGCTGGTATTCAGTTCAAATATAATTTCCTTAAGCGCTTCTCTTTATATGGGCAGTTGGTTATGGATGAGTTTGTATTTGGTGAAGTATTTTCCAATGATGGTTGGTGGGCAAATAAAAATGGCTATCAGTTAGGTTTGAAATATATCAATGTGGCGGGGATAGACCATTTAGACATGCAGGCAGAGTATAATACCGTTCGCCCTTACACTTATTCTCACGAAGATAAAACAGCTAATTATACGCATTATAACCAGCCATTGGCACATCCTTTAGGAGCTAATTTCAGAGAAGTCATTCTAAGATTACGTTATCAACCTATACAGCCTTTAGTTATTTCTGCTCGCATGACTTATGCCTCATTTGGTACCGACTCCGATAGTACTAATGTAGGGCAGAATATATTTCTGAGCAATGACACCCGAACAGAACCAAGCCTTAGCGATAACAGGGATTATGGTCATAAAACAGGGCAAGGTATAAGCAACCAGTTGCTCATCGGCAGAGCTACAGCTTCTTATCAGCTTCGCCACAATCTTTATATTGATTTAGATTACGAATACCGCAACAGAGCAAGCGATAATGCTGATCTGGAATACACACGTAATTACATTGGAATTGGTCTAAGGCTGAATATTGCAGATAATGTAGTGGATTACCTGCCGGGGAATTAGAGCATACTCAACTCTTTTTTAAGTTCCTGCAAAAAGCTACGAAGTTTTTTGAGCCTGCGAATAGTTTCCTGTTTTTGGGCTAACTTTTCTTTATTGAGCTTAATTTCTCTTTTAGCGCCTTCTAAGGTAAAACCTTTTTCTTTTACTAGATGATAAATGAGTTCGAGGTTTTGAATATCTTTTTGGGTAAAGCGCCGATCTCCACGGCTATTTTTCCTGGGCTTTAAAATCGCAAACTCGCCTTCCCAAAAGCGGATGAGGGAATTAGAGACATCAAACATTTCTGCCACTTCACTGATGGAATAATAGAGTTTTTGTATATCGTTTGATTTGGACATGAAACAAATATACAAATTCATTGCTTTCTCCTTAAGAAATTGACAAAAAAAAGACCTGTACTCGCTTGAGTACAGGTCTTTAATATTTTTTAAACCAGAATATTTACACGCTAGTCGATATTTTCTTCTCCTCCAAAGTCAAATGATTGGTTGACTGTTGAAGCCATTTCAGACATTTCTTTATACTCTTCCGGTGTAAGACCATCTACGCAGAAATGAATCGGATTTACTTTCTTTCCTTTGTGTATCACCTCATAATGCAAGTGTGGTGCTGTAGATGTTCCTGTATTTCCAACTGTACCTATCACCTCTCCTTTCTTCACTTTTTGTCCTTTTTTCACATCAATAGAATTCATGTGAGCATACAAAGACTTATATCCGTAACCATGATCTAGAATTACACGATTTCCATAACCAGATTTGCTTTTATAAACTCTGTGTACTTTAGCATCTCCTGTGGCATATATAGGCGTACCTTTAGGTGCAGTAAAATCTATACCATAATGCATTTTTCTGATTTTGTGGATTGGGTGAATACGCATTCCATAACCAGAGTACAATTTGATACGGCGAGAAAGTTTGCTAAGCGGGCGAATAGAAGGAATAGATTCCAACATTTTTTCTTTTTCCGCCTGCATATTTTGGATTGTATCCAAAGATTTTGACATGATAGCTAATTGTCTGCCAAGCCTGTCTACTTTGGTGGCAGCATCTATCATGATGTCTTTATTTCTGAAGTTTCTTAATTTCTCGTATTTGTCGCTACCTCCTACACCTGCTTCCCAGATATAATCGTCAACAGGTTCCATCTCGAAAACCATACGATAAGTATTATTTTCACGCTGGCGATAATTGTCTAGAACTACTGTGTAGTCTTCAACTACTTCTGTAAGATTATCGTATTGAACTTCCAACTGCTTGATCTCCTGCTGCAAAGCTGCCTCATTAGCTGTTGGGAAGAATTTATTGTGTAAGAGCACAAGAATCAGAGCTGTGAAAATAACAGAAGCTCCGTATACTCCAACCTGTAGAAGACGTTGTTTCCAGGTAACAACTATCTTTTCGTAACTTAAGGTCTGAGTATTGTAAATAAATTTGTCTTTCCTCATTTCCATGATAAGTGGATAATTTGGTTTCTAATTTGGAATCTGATCATCCTTTTTAGTAAGGATATGTTATGAATGAAATGTTAGTTTTCGCAATTATTGAACATTTCATTTTCTAAAATAACACAAATTTGGCGCGACAAATCAGTCTGCTATTTTATACTTTTTTACCTAAAGCACTGCCAAAGGTAATTTGCAAAAGCTGAAAATTCAAAAAAATCATCAGTTAGTTTTCAACATTTCTCTTAACACAAAACTACAAAGCTTGTTTTTAACAAAAGACCAATTTTTTGACAGATTTTACAAAATCTTACAAAATATCCTTTGGTGATCTTTAATTTTGCTTTTAAGAGGTAGAATGTCACGAACAAACAAAAAAAACAAACAACTGATGCTCAGCAAATTAAGCATAACAACAACTGAAATTACTATTTGACTGAGACTACTTTTAGACCATTTATGCAGTAAAGGTCACAGATAAAATGAATTTATAACAATAAAGTTTAAGGCTACTTACCTGCATAAGATTCCAGTGCCTTACGACCAAGACAGCCTTTGTATTTTTTCTTCAACAATTGTAAAGTATTGGCATGAATACGTACATCCTTACACCAGCAATTCTTATCATTATAACATAACATAGGCGCTTTTGTCATCGCGCATTGCTTTACATGGCTTTGCTCCAACTCTATATATACTCGTTCAATTTCTCCTCCCATAGGCGGGTTTAACTTGCTTATACGGACTTTAATTTTCTGAATATTCCCAAATTTATTTTTCAGGCTATCTTTTATACGAACGGCTATAGTCTCCAGTAAACGAGTGGGTTTACTCATCTCGATCTTAGCAATCAGGTATATTGTTTCGTAATTAATCGTATCGTATAGATTATCCGCCTGAGCCGCTTTATCAAAATTAGTATCAACATACACATCTACCTCATAGTATCTACCTATCTTTTGTTCTTCATCATAAAAGCCATGATAGGCATAAAATTTCATCCCTTCTATTGCTATTTTTCCCATTTTTCTATGTGTTGAAGTACACCTTGTGTTGATGTGTTGACGTACTTGTAATTGATTATCACTATTTCTAAGCGAATATAACTTAAAATGCGTAATTTTGTTATCTAATTTAAGTCAGGTCTTCTTTGAGGGCTGAATCATTGAAAAATTATTTCACAAAAATATACAATTTGTCATGGCAGTTATTGAAAATGGCACTACAAAACATACTTCCACAACAGCAAGGGTTGACCGCTTCCGTGGGCATGATTATTACAATATAGATGACTTGCTGGAAACAGAACACCTGCTGGTTCGTGATGCTGTTCGCGATTGGGTAAAGCAGGAAGTTACACCAATTATTGAGGACTATTCTGAAAGAGCCGAATATCCTCGTCATCTGGTAAAAGGATTGGCAGAGATCGGTGCCTTCGGTCCTAGCTTACCAGAAAAATATGGTTGTGGTGGCATGGATGAAATTTCTTACGGTCTCATCATGCAGGAATTAGAACGTGGTGATTCTGGTATTCGTTCGGCGGCTTCTGTGCAGGGTTCATTAGTCATGTATCCTATATATAGATTTGGTTCGGAAGAACAACGTATGAAATATCTGCCGAAACTGGCTTCGGGCGAATTTATTGGCTGTTTTGGATTGACAGAGCCCGACCATGGTTCTAATCCTTCTGGTATGATTACCAATATTAAAGATGATGGTGATGCCTACATCCTGAATGGGTCTAAAATGTGGATCACCAATTCTCCCATTGCCGATGTAGCTGTTGTTTGGGCAAAAGATGAAGAGGGTGTTGTGAGAGGTCTCATCGTAGAAAAAGATATGAAAGGTTTTTCTGCACCTGAAATTCATGGCAAATGGTCTTTGCGGGCTTCTATTACTGGCGAATTGGTTTTTGAAGATGTACGTGTGCCAAAAGAAAATGTATTGCCAGGTGTTGCAGGCTTAAAAGGCCCACTTTCCTGTTTGTCAAAAGCCCGTTATGGTATTGCCTGGGGTGTTATTGGTGCAGCCATGGATTGTTATGATTCTGCTTTGCGTTATTCTTTAGAGCGAGAGCAGTTTGGCAAACCCATTGCTGGTTTTCAATTGACACAGAAAAAATTGGCTGAGATGATTACAGAAATCACTAAAGCACAATTATTAGCCTGGCGCCTGGGAACATTGGCTAATGAAGGTAAAGCCAGCCCAGCTCAAATATCAATGGCAAAACGTAATAATGTACATATGGCATTGGAGATCGCACGTGAAGCTCGTCAAATTCATGGCGGAATGGGGATTACTAACGAGTACCCATGTATGCGACATATGATGAACCTGGAAACTGTACTGACTTACGAAGGCACTCACGACATTCACCTGCTTATCACAGGTATGGATGTTACAGGTATCAATGCTTTTAAATAAGCTCTTCTCTGTTATCAGACAAGCTCAGGATAAACTCTAGTAAAGCCGTTGAGATGTAAACAACACATCTCAACGGCTGTTTTTTTGCCATTTCCTGAACATTCAATTACATGCTCTCTCGCTCCTTGTCTAAAAATATTTCCGACAAACTATCTCTGTAACTTTTGATCTCCTCATCTTCTGGCACCAATTCTAATGCTCTGTCGCTATATTTTATTGCCGAGCTTATATCACCTTCATTATAGTACATTGTACTCAAATTATAATAAACATTGGCATCCTGCAAACCTAAAGATATAGCTCTTTCCCAATCTTGTTTTGCAGCATCCATCTGATTTTGTACTGCAAAAGTATAAGCTCGTAAATTATAAATACCCGCATCAGGCTGCAAGGACAGATGTTTGTTAAAATCTGGTATCGCCTGCTTATAAGATTCCATTCTCATGAAGCTTTCGCCTCTCAATGCCAGTAAGTCCAGATTTTCAGGCGTTTTTTCCAGTCCTTTTGTAAAGTATTGGGCAGCTTGTTTGAAATCATTTAATTCATATAATGCCATACCTTTGCCTACTAAAGCTTCCCAGTAATCAGGATTTATATTTAATGCTTCATCAAATAATTCTATACTCTTTTCAAACTCCTTCGCTTTGTGATAAGTTGTTCCCAAATAAGTATAGCCATTAATAGCTAAGGGTTGTTTTTCAATGACATCCGACCAAAAAGTAATATCGTTTTTCCAGACTTGGCAGCGTTGCCATGTCCCTATTGCCATCAATATAGCTAACGCCGTCAGTATACTCGCCTGCAACATCTGAAAATTAGTATATTTTTCTTTTAAATAATTCATTAAAGCAGCTATGCCAAACCCGAGCCCAACATAAGGCAAATATGTGTATCGCTCAGAAATAATGGAGCTACCTACAGGAATAATCTGAAGTACAGGCAGCAAACTAATCGTAAAAAACAATATAGACAGTTTATATAAACGACTCCCCTCCCCTTTCCAAAAAAAACTACCAATAACTAACAGGATAATGATCGGCGAAACAAGTATATTTAATGGCAATGATGCACCTAGTGGCGGATAGGGATAAAACCCAGACAAAGACATTGGTAAAAAGAATTTCCACAAATAGCTTGTCCAGCTATAAGCAGCAAATATCAGGCGTTCATTCAATGAATAGACATAAATTTTGTCGAGTGCTTCATAATTAGACTGAAACTTTAATGTCAGCATGACAACAACAAGTGCTAATAAGCCAAAAACTATTTTTTCCTGTAAAATCTGCCAGGATATACGACGCTTATACCACCAATCCATTAACAATAATAGAGCCGGCAATACCACAGCAGCAGGTTTGGAAAACATAGATAAAGCAGCTAACAGGATGGCGAATATCAGCATTTTCTTCTGTCTTTTATATACATAAAAATGGTAAGTGATAAGACTTCCTAGCAGAAATACCATAAACAGAACATCCTTTCGCTCTGAAACCCAGGCAACAGATTCTACATGCATAGGGTGAAGTCCGAAAACGGCTCCCCCAACTAAGCCTGCCAATATGTTTTTATCAAATAACAGATACGTCAGATAAAAAACTAAACCTACACAAAGCAGATGCAACAACAGACTCATAAGATGATAGCCCCAGGCATTATCACCGAACAACTGATATTCCAAAGCCAGAGACAAGTATGTTACAGGATGATAATTAGCCCCTAGCTCTGAAGTAAAAATAGTTTTCAGATTATCGGCTGAAAGTTCTCTCAGCACCACATTATCTACCACATAGACGTCATCATCCCAGGTATATATAAAATCGTTTTTTAGAATAGTTGAATAAGAAAAAGTGCAGCCTACCAACAGACCAAAGACTGCAAGAAGACACGTATTCTTCATGGTCAATAACTGTTTGAAGAAGCATCAAAGTATCCGCACCATATAGAATAACTAACACTTCAGATGCTTCCTGAATGAATATAGTAGTGGTTCAGAGCATAAGTTTCTGACAGTTTAGGCGAAGTTATTTTTTGTTTGAATGAGACGGAGGTTCACGACTTTAGCTTAGCTAAACGAGTGGTTCGCCAACGAAATTCAAGCAGAAAAGAACGAAACAAAAACTATCAAGGACTTATGCCCTGAACCAGTAGAAGGTTCAGGATGAAAATCACTCATGAAGAGTTGGAGGTGGCACGCCTGAAATAAGTGTTTTGAGTGGTTGTAATCTTGGATCAATAATCCAAAGCTCTATTCGAGGATTTATCAAGGTGATCATAGATACCGAGTTTTAGATGTACTAATAGACGAGAACTACAAAAATCTCAACAGACTTCAGAAGTCTAATTATTAATTCTATTTTTTTAAACGCAAAGTTCTTAAAAAAGGTTGGTATTCGTTTGTCAAATCACTAAACTTTTTGGTATGATTATCGTTAAAATACAATGCATGCATTGCTTTTTAAGTAGAATATTCTATTTTTGTACCAAATCTCAAAATCAAGTTTCAAACACAAAAATTTAAACTTATATATACAATGGAAGTTCAAGAAAAAATACTCCAGGGTGCCGAGTTTTTGGTATCCGAAACTACTGCAGATGATATATTCATTCCTGAAGAGTTTAATGAAGAACAAAGAATGATGGCTGAGATGGCTCAGGATTTCATCAAAAAACGTGTGATCCCTGTCGATGAACGGCTGGAAAAACACGACATTGAATTATCAAAAGAATTACTCGAAGCTGCTGGTGAATTGGGTTTATTAGGCACCTCTATACCAGAAGAATATGGTGGGCTAGCTCAGGATTTTCTGACTAATATGCTATTGACCGAAGTCGCTTCTTTGGCCAAAGCTTTTGCACTCACAATGGGGGCACATACAGGCATTGGTACACTACCTATCCTCTATTTCGGTAATCCAGAGCAAAAAGCAAAATACTTACCAGGGTTAGCTACTGGTCAGTTAAAAGCTGCTTATTGCCTGACGGAACCTGACTCAGGTTCTGATGCATTGGCTGCAAAAACCAAAGCAGTATTGTCTGATGATGGCAAGCATTATATTTTAAATGGACAAAAAATGTGGATCACCAATGGTGGTCTGGCTGATATTTTTGTTGTTTTCGCTCAGGTAGATGGCGATAAATTTACTGGCTTTATCGTAGAATCTGAATACGCGGGTCTATCTCGTGGGCATGAAGAGCGTAAGTTAGGCATTAAAGGTTCTTCTACCTGCCAGATATTTTTTGAACATGTAAAAGTTCCTGTTGAAAATGTACTTGGTGAGATTGGTAAAGGTCATAAGATCGCTTTTAATATCTTAAACATTGGTCGTATCAAACTCGGAGCCGGTTCTATTGGTGGTGCAAAATTAGTTGCTACTCACTCTATCAAATATGCCAATGAGCGCCATCAGTTCAAGCGTCCTATCGGTAGTTTTGGCGCTATCCAGCATAAATTGGCAGAGCAGGCTATTCGTATTTACGCAGTAGAATCAGCGACCTACCGTGCTACTGAAAATATTCAGGAAGTAGAAGAAAAACTATTGGCTGAAGGCAAGTCTTATGGAGAAGCCCTCCTTGGAGCTGCTGAAGAATATGCTATCGAATGTGCTTTATTGAAAGTTGCTGGTTCAGAAGTGTTGGATTATGTAGTTGATGAAGGTTTGCAGATATATGGAGGGATGGGTTTTTCAGAAGAAGCGCCAATGGCTCGTGCCTATAGAGATGCCCGTATCAACAGAATCTTTGAAGGTACTAATGAAATCAATCGTATGCTGGTCATAGATATGCTGATGAAAAGAGCCATGAAAGGTCGTCTGGATATTATGACACCGGCTATGGCTGTTCAGCAAGAATTAATGTCTCAAACACCAGCTACAAATGGTGCAGTTGAAGGATTGTTCTCTACAGAGAAACATGTTATTAAAAACATGAAAAAAGCCTTCTTAATGACTGCCGGAGCCACTGTACAAAAACTGATGAACGCACTTAAAAGTGAGCAGGAAATTCTCATGTATTTATCAGATATGGTCACGGATATATATGTTGCAGAATCTGTTGTACTGCGTACGGAGAAACTCATTAAAATAAAAGGAAAAGATGCTTGTACAGTTCAGGCAGATATGACCAAAGTATACGTAGCAGATGCTATTGAAAGGTTAGCCCTAAATGGTAGAAGCTGTATTCGTTCGTGGGCAGAAGGAGATGAAAGACGTATGCTACTTTCAGGCTTGAGAAGATTGACCAAATATGAGGGTATTAATGCAAAAAATGCCCGTCGTCGGATCGCTGAAACGTTGACAAATGCAGATTCTTACTGTTTTTAAACCATTTCTATGCAGTTTGAAAAATGAACTGTAATGTTATAACAGTCTGAGAAACACTGTAAAAGTTAATTTCAGGCATGATAGAGATTAAATTTTCCTCAAAAAAATGCACATTTTTAATGCTATTTTTTGAGAATATTCTATCATTTTAAATTAACTTTGATAAGAATATGTAGAATTTTACTGTAAGAAAGTTCTACATTTCAAAGATTTTATGATGGAGGGTGTAAAGGGGGCGTACTACTTTGTAGTACCTCCCTTACCTTTTTAAACAAGCTCTTAATAACCTCACCAATCCTAGCCATTCTTATATTTTATATAAATTATTTATTAACTTCATCTATCAAAAGTACTTAAGTAAGTGGTTAAAGTTTAATTTGAGTATTTACTTAAATAAGTACTAAGTACATTAGACTTTAAAATATTAAGAATATGAAAAAAATTTACATTTTATTGCCTGCGCTATTGATTACCGCCATAGCCTGGGCACAGCCCGCCAATGACGACTGTACTAATGCTATCTCAATCAACATCGCAACTGATGAAGCTTCCTGTGCTTCAGTAAGTGGAAGTACCGTGGGCGGAACAGGTTCCAGTACCCCCGAATTTGTCTGTTCCGGGTCTTGGTTTGGAGATGATATATGGTTTTCTTTTACAACGGGTATGACTGTTCCTGCCAACGGAGTTGTTGTCAAGGCATCTTTTGGAAGCATAGGGCAAGTACCTGCTGTAGGCATGGCTGTATATCCTGATTGTGGAACAGCAGCATTGCCTTTTGCTTGTTTTTCTAATGGTGATGGTACTGAAGACAACATACGTGTCTATCCTGCCTCTATGCAACCTAATAGCACTTATTACATTCGTGTGTGGTCAGGAGGAAGTATTAATGACGACTCTGGAGAAGTAGATATC
>JAHDFX010000304.1 GCA_020627965.1 Saprospiraceae bacterium
GTGACGTAGATAATCCCAAAGGAGCAGAAGAAGGTAGTCGCCGTGTGATTCGAGGAGGTAGTTGGCATAGTAATGTCAAGAACTGGAGAGTAGCTAATCGTGAGAGTTTCAAACCAATAGATCGCAATAGTGGAGTTGGTTTCCGGGTAGTTATCGCTCCTTTGTAGTTTTAGTTGAAAGCATTAACAAAGGCAAATGATTCGGTATCAAAAACAGCATAATTATGAAAACAAAATTCCTCATCATTTCTCTATTAATGTGCAGCCTGTACAGCTTTGCCCAGACTACACAAGACAACTACCGTGACTGGACACGTCCTGCCACAGGAAAATCTGATAAAATTGCGCTGGTGATAGGTAATAGCCGCTACCAATACGCGAGGTCTCTAATCTATCCTGCACAAGATGCAAAGGCGGTAAAAGGAGCTTTAAGCGGACAAGGCTACGAAGTCATAGAAGCCTATAATCTGGATTTAGCGAACTTCAAGGCAGCGATCAATGACTTGCGAAAGCGACTACATGAATACAAAACCTTAGTCGTCTTTTATGCCGGACATGGCATGGAAATCAATGGTATAAATTACCTGCTGCCTATTCGTGCAAATCCTAATGATGTATTAGACGTAGAAGATCATGCTATCAAGTTAGACTATCTCTTTAATAGAATAGATAACCCCAATATTGCCAAAGTAGTCATCTTAGATGCCTGTCGCAATAATCCTTTCCCAAATAAAAGCGATGCAGATGAAGTGAACAGAGCCATCTCCGGTTCGGGTGATAGTGAGATTACCAGTATTCACCAGCGCAAAAAAAATACAATGATCGTTTTTTCTACGGCGTCTAAGACTACGGTAAAGGATAATAATCCCTTTGCGGAGACCTTTTCTCAATACATCCGTAGTGGCGGCTGCATAGAAGATATAATGCGTGACACCAGGAATAACATAGCACAAAAACGCAGTAATCAGGTGGTATGGAATAATAGCTCACTCACCAGTAAAATCTGTTTTGGCAGCAGCAACAGTAACACAAAAGACTCCGATAAAGACGGTATCATAGATGCTCACGACAAATGTCCTTATGAAAAAGGAGAAATCATTAGCTACGGTTGTCCACCTGATCCGATTCCTGAGGGTATGGTTTTAGTAGAAGGCGGAGAATTTACAATGGGTTGTACAGCAGAGCAAGGAGCATGTGAGGATGATGAAAAGCCCGCTCACAAGGTATATGTAGATAATTTTTTAATGGATGAACACGAAGTAACGAATGAAGAATTTGTAGCTTTTCTGAATAGTGAAGGCAACCGTAGTGAAGGAGGAACGGAGTGGTATGAAATAGGGAGTAGTTATGCGAAAATAGAAAAACAAAGTAATTATTATCGTGTAAAATCTGGTTATGAAAGTCATCCGGTGATGGAAGTGAGTTGGTATGGCGCAGTAGCTTACTGCAAGTGGTTGAGCAAAAAAGAAGGTCGTGAGTATCGTTTGCCAACGGAGGCAGAATGGGAATATGCAGCTCGTGGCGGTAAGTATGCAGAAGGTTACAAATATAGTGGCGGTAATGATTTGGAAGCTGAAGCTTGGTATAGTCCAAATTCAAGCGGTGGCACAAAGCCTGTGATGGGTAAAAGAGCAAATGCATTGGGCTTATACGATATGAGCGGTAATGTGTATGAGTCGTGTAGTGACTGGTATGGAGATTATAGTAGCGGCTATCAGCGTAATCCTACAGGACCATCAGGAGGCTCCTACCGTGTGGTACGCGGCGGCAGTTGGGGCTATGGTGCCGTGTACTGCCGGGTAGCTGATCGCTACTTCAGCTATCCGTCGCTCCGCTTCAATTTTGTCGGCTTTCGGGTGGTCGCCTCCCCAGTTTAGGGAGCAAGAAAAAAATAGGTTAGTCGAAATGGCGCGGTTATTTTTTTCGTTAGACAAGGCGGCGAAAGATGCGCTATGCCATAGTATAGTAAGTTTTTCGCCAACGCAGTATAATGGAAAAATAACAAGTCAGGTGGCTGGGTTATTTTTTTCTTACTCCCTTGGTTTGCAGTTTCTTCCGTCTGCCCTTGAGCATATTCCGATAAAAATCGGAAGAGTGAAGAAAGTAGTACAAGCGAGGAGGCGGTAGCCCTCGCGGTGCTACTTTCGTAGCGAGTGAGTTTTAGGCTTGGCAGGATTTGAAGGAGTGGCTTTTATCATGCCGCCTTTGGCGGCCGATTTTTTGAAAAAATATTCCTATAAAAAGTACCAAATACTAACCATCGGTTCTACATAACCGAACAAAACAACAAAATATGGATAAACAACAACAAATCGCCACAGCTTACCGGGCTTACCGAGATGAGTGTATCGGCTTTATCAGGAAGCACTACAGGTTTTCTGAACAGGAAACCGAGGACAGTTATCAGGAAGTCTGGGCATGGATACTTGAAAAAGCCAAAAATATACCCGACCTCACTAATGAGGGAAACAAGGCATGGCTGTACCAGAAAATTAACTGGACTTGTCTCAACCGTTTACGGGGGGGCGGTCGTTATCGCAAGCACATTGAAATCTGGTCAGACCGAAAGTATCCTGCAAAATTCAGCAGTAAGGACATGGAAACCTTCGAGCAGGCACACGATATGGCCATTGCTTATAATGACTTCAATCTGATTAAGAGGCATTGGGGCGACCGTTGCCAAGAGTTATTTAAATTGTATTATGTATCGGGCTACTCTATCAAAGAAATTGCTCAATTTAAAGAACAGTCACCGCAGACCATCAAAAATAATTTGAAAACCTGCCGCGACAACATCAAAAAAATATTAAAAGAGATATGGAACCAACAATAATCACCTCCGCCAATATCAGGGCATATATAGAAGGAAAGCTGGACGGCGAAGCCCTCGGTAGCTTTCAGCAGGCTCTGCAAGATGATTCTGCTTTACGCAGAACAGTAAATATGATTCAAGGCATGTATCAGTCAGGTAAAACAGAAAAAGCCTGGGAAGAACTGGACAGCTTATCCGAATTTGTACAAGACGAAGAAGCCCTGAATCGGGGCAAACAAAAACTCAATGAACTGCTCCAAAATATGCCGGAAGAAGTGAAAGTCGTACCGCTATATCGCAGGGCATGGTTTCAGGCAGCAGCGGCTGTACTGTTATTTATAGTCGGGCTTTTATGGCTCTATCCTTTCAGTCAAAGTCCTGCTGTTATGGTTTATGAACCAGTGGGTTTTGAAAGTGACTTTACACCAGTAGGTGCAGATGAATTGTATGATATGTATCAAACTGGACTTGTCGCATATAATGAAGATAATGATTCACTAATACATGAATTGGCCGCTCGTACAAAAAAAATGTACCCTTATGAAGTAGAATATATGCCACGTCTACAATTAATGAGTGCTGTCGCTTATTTTGATAATCAAGATTATAAGCGTGCCGAACAATTACTGAATAATTTTTTAGCACCTAATGATGAAAAAGGGGATGAAATCAAACACAAAGCCGATTATTATCATGCCATGTCTTTATATAAGTTGGATAGAAAACAAGAAGCATTATCTATTTTGAAGACACTTAGCCAGGAAGCAGATAAGCAATTTTTAGAAGAATATGAAATCTCAAAATGGCTGAATTATTTAAACTAAATTACAATAAATCAGAATGAAAAACCTAAAACACTTTGTGATGTTGCTGTTCATGAGTTTTGCCTTGCAAGTAACAGCACAACATCCCGGAATTTTTAAAATAAAAGTTTGTTATAAAGATACTTCTAGACCCAAACATCATATCATGGGCGATCCTGCCTCTAATGATAATACAGATGTTAAAATTGAAGGAACAGGGTATCTTTGGAGGAGTAGATACATTATTAGTGCTTATCATGTATTAGCTTCCCTTCCACAGGAAAGTATTATGGATGACTCCTGTCGTTTTATTGTTACGGATTATAGAGGAAACGAATTCTCGGTTAATTTTATAGGAGGTGAAACACTTTTTGATATAGCCGTTCTGGAATTAGATAAACCACTTGATGATTATAAAAGTTTCTCTGTTTTAAATGGCTCATTAAATGAAGATCCTTATGTAAAAGTAGAGGGTTACAAACGTGGTAGTACTTCACTTTTACCTGTTGAAACGAAGGTCGTTGAAAAAGATATATGTATGCCAGGCTGTTTTGGTAGTCATAAATTAGCGATGTCCACCCAAAAAGGTTTTAGCCCTGGCTACAGTGGAAGTCCAGTAGTGTTAGATCAGAATACCTTGGTCGGAATGGTAACAGGTACTTGTCGAAAGGATAAAAAAGGTTATTTCATTGGAGAAGATGTTGTGAAAGAGGTTGTTTCACAAATTATCAAATATGGTAAAATGCGAAGAATCTTTACTGGTACAGTATGGGAACAAAAACAAAACGGCAGAGGAGTGATATTGAAAGATACGCTATATGAAGGAGGGCTCATTAGTCCTTATATTGGACAGCGAATTGAAACTCTTGATGGAATACCGATCAACGATTTAATTGATTTGCGTTCGGCCTTTGAAAAATTACGTCCTGATTCTGATTCAAAAATAAGGTTAGGCTTTGAATCTGGGCAATCGGTTGATTTGAAAATTGGAACTTTAGAGCCAAGACATCTTGAGCTTATTGTAGATTATTATAAAGAAAAAACGAATAATGAGTCTATTATCAATAATGATATTAAAGTGGTTTCTACAACTCAAATTCGGGGCGGCATAAGCTGTAATGATGTGTATGATCTGGGATTGATACTAAAAACTTTCAGCACGACGAACATAAAATTAACTTTCCTGTATAAAAGCAATAAACCTGTTCGAGTCACCATGCCCCAATGGCTATTCAATTAACAATAAAGAAAAACCAACACTTATGAAAAGTCTAATTCCTATATTGTTATTGCTATTGTTTAGCATAAGCAGCTACGCACAAAATACCAGAATAACGAATTATCGTGACTGGAAACGAACTGATAGCAACAAAAGACTAGCACTCGTTATTGGTAATAGCTTCTATCAGCATGGCGGTAGTCTGCCACAGCCAGCTAATGATGCCAATATCATAGCCGATGCCTTGAAATCACAGGGCTACGATGTAGATCTTCGTTATAATCTGGAACGTAATGAGCTGTATAATGCCGTCAATGGCTTTGCAGATAAAATGGATAAATACGAATCCTGTGCCTTTTATTATGCCGGACATGGCTTTCAGGTAAATGGTGTTAATTATATCGTACCAGTAGATGCTGAGCCAAAGACACAAAAACAGGTCGGGCAGTACTGTATGCGGGTAAATGAAATTCTGAATTTGATAAACAAGCCGCTAATACCTAAGCTCATCCTGATGGATGCTTGTCGTAATAATCCCTTTGAGAAAAGCTGGAAGGCAAAGCAAAGAGATCTGATACTACCACAAGGCATGACCAACATACCTGTATTGGCAAACTCGAAGATCGTTTTTTCAACACAGGAAAATACAACAGTATCAGATGATAATCTATTTGCAGAAAAGCTGGCTGTACACTTCAGGCGAGGAGGTTGTATCACACCGATTTTAGGTACAGTTGCTCAGGAGGTCTTATTAGATAACCCAAAGCAACTGATAGATGAGAAGGGTACCTTGTTTTCCAATATTTGTTTTGGGAATGACCAACCTATACAAATTCCACCCGACCCCATCCCTGGTGGTATGGTACTGGTAGAAGGTGGTGAGTTTATGATGGGCTGTACAAGCGAGCAGGGCAGCGATTGTCATAGTGATGAAAAGCCTGCTCACAAGGTATATGTAGATAATTTTCTAATGGGAGAGCATGAGGTAACAAATGAAGAATTTGTAGTTTTTCTGAATAGTGAGGGCAATCGTAGTGAAGGAGGAGTAGAGTGGTATGACATAGAAAGTAACTATGCGAAAATAAAGAAACAAGGTAATTATTATCGTGTAAAATCAGGTTACGAAAGTCATC
>JAHDFX010000047.1 GCA_020627965.1 Saprospiraceae bacterium
CTAACAAAACCTACTCTTTATTAGCAATAACTTAATTCAGTCCAAGCACTTACTTGTTCTTTTCCCCCTGCCCTGCGTTGGAGAACCCTTCGTTTAACTATGGCTAAAGTCAGGAACCTCCGCCTTGGTCAGAGCAAAAATAACTTCGTACAATATGGGCGTTTATTTCGTACCGAAGGCACTAGTTGAAATAGCCTTAATAGTAAGTCGATAGTCCATGGTCGATAGTCAATAGCTGCCTTTTAGTCTTAGAACGTGTTTAAATTTCCCTCAATTGGCTGCAAGATGCGTGTATAATTTGGCAAATTGGAGTGTTTTTTATTTCAACCATGGACTATTGACCATCGACCATCGACCTCTTGTAATTCTTGTTTATCCTCAGACATAAAAAAGCCCCCCGATTGCTCGGGGGGCTTGTATCATCATCGCTTTTCAGCGAATCAATTCAAATTACTCACCTAGTTTCACAAACTGTGTAGCATCTGTGTACCAGCCGCTTTCGCCTCTGATAACAACAAAATAACTAGCTTGTGGCAGACGAGTTACATCAACATTGATCGTATTAAGACCAAGTGTAGTAGTAATTGCTTCTACCTGAACTGTTCTACCTAATGCATCCATGATAACAACCTCAGCATTTTCGTGATCGAAGCTGCTGTTGAAAGTGATATTCATTTGTCCTTTAGTAGGATTCGGGAATATCTCAGAGATTGTATTTCCATCTGCACAATCCGTAGAAACATTGACAATGTCAGTGTAAGTAGTTGTACCATCAATATCAACCATTTCCAAACGGTAGTAATTGTCTGCTGACAATTGCGTATCCGTGTAAGAGTAAGTCAGTAGTGAAGTAGAATTACCTGCTGCATCTACTCTTCCGATAGTCGTGAAGCCAAGACCAGTCGTACTCTTCTGAATATTGAAGTGACTAGTTTCTTCTTCCGTTGCTGTAGCCCAGGTCAACAATGCCGTACAATTATCCTCTTCTCCTTTAAAGTATGCCAATTCTAGTGGTAATGGTATACCAAATAGAGCAAAGTCATAGGATAAATTACTCGCTTCTGAACCAGGATCTGTCAGGTTAGGTGTTGTATTTGTAAGACCTTGTGTAGGTATTGCAACTACACCTAATGGATTATCAGCATCAATCAATTCATCACCGCCCGCATCAATAAATGCAGGGAGAACAGGAGTTACACCCGCACCAAATATACTAGTTGCTTGTACTTGGAAGTCAGGTATACTTACTGTATAAGTAGGTTCTACACCGTCGACTCCATTATAATCTTCATCTAACAGTAAACCTGTAAATTCATACGCACCATTTGCATCTGTCGTATCAGTAAGTATTATGGTAGTTCCGTCGGGATATGCAATTGTTAATAGAACCTCGACTCCTTCAACAGGTTGCTCTGGATCAAGCGGATCATTCGGATTCTGAATACCATCTTCTGTTTGAAGCTCTAGCCAAACAATACCACCAATACTAGCAGGCTCAATGTAGTAACCAAAGTCAGCAGTTGGATTATCTACCGGATTACCACCACCTAGTGTAATTGCATATGGATCAGTCTGGCTATTATCATCAGCTCCAGGAGTACCATTTGTATCCCAATAGCCTTCTAATACGCCATCTTCATCTGTAACATCAACGATGTAATCTACATCATTAGCAGGCAGGTTCGGGAATAAGTATTCACCGTTTGCATCCGTAGTCGTTGTAGCAATTACAGATTCTCCCGGATCTACAACACCATTACCATTATCATCAAGGTATAGATCAATAGTTACACCTTCGAATCCTGGCTCATCATCATCAGTACCTGGCGTTCCGTCAGGTCCATCAGGTCCATCGTTAACACCATTAGCATTGTGATCTTCCCAGATCAATGTACCGATGCTACCTGGTGTAGTTGGAACATAACCAAAGTCCTGATCTAAGTCTTCTCCGGCAGTTGGTAACGTAGTATCAGACTCACTATCATTTCCGCCATCAGGATCAACACTGTTGGCCACCCCTGGAGGTAATGTAGATTCATCTACCACTACAGTATAATCATCTGCTGGTAAGTTACCGAAATAATAATTACCATTTTCATCAGTTTCAGTAGTACCTACCTGATCGCCATTACCATCAAATAAATCAACAGTAACACCTTCGATTCCTTCTCCTGGATCCGGTTGTCCGTTACCATTAAAATCAAGGAATACTTCATCACCGATTATTCCATCTACACCTGGCTCCTGTCCTTTAGGTGTATAACCGAAGTCCTGATCCAGATCATCAGCAGGTAGATCAGAAACTGAAGACATGTCGTCGTTTCCACCATCAGGATCACCTGAGTTCTCCAAGCCAGCCAATACATTGTCTGTATCTGTAACTTCAACTGTATATGCTTCATCTGGCAGACCTGTGAACAGGTACTCACCATTTTCGTCAGTAGTTGTGGTAGCGATAATGTTACCAGCAGCATCTTCCAGTGCAAGAGTTACACCTGGGATACCTTCATCACCTGGATCCTGAGTTCCGTCTCCGTTAGCATCGAAGTATACTGTGTCACCAATATCATTATTATTCATTGGATCAATGTAACCGAAGTCGATCACTAAAATAACATCACCAGGAGCAGCCAGGATAGGATCACTCATGTTGTCTGGATTAGTTGCAGGCATGCCATACTCATCTGGATCACCCGTCTGATCTTTGCTTGCGATACCAGCAGAAGTTGGGTCAACAACTACTACATACTCGCCAGCAGGCAGATTTGTGAAGATATAAGTACCATCTTCTTCAGTGGTAGTCGTACCACCTAAGTTACCATTTTGATCAGTTGCAGCAAAAACAGGAGAATCTGTAGCAGGATCAATAGTACCATCACCATTGCTATCAGAGTAGATAGTTACGGTAACACCACCGATACCTGGCTCACCTGGATCCTGAACACCGTCAGCATCAGCATCATGCCAGATTTTATCACCAATTGCAGCAGTACCTGTATTGTTATCAGGCTGTTCCCAGATATATCCGAAATCACCAGTCAGGTTCTCATCACCTGAAGCCAATGTAATGGTATAACCATTAGTCTGGTTACCAAAGTCAGCACCAGGATTAACCGGATTAGCTGTTTGAGCCATTCCATCAGGAAGTGTTGTTTCATCAACTGTTACCGTATAAGTACCTGGAGCAAGATCAGAGAATAAGTAACCACCATCTGTATCTGTTGTTGTACTTCCAACAGGGTTGCCCATGTCATCAGTCAGGTTAACAGTTACATTAGGAATACCAACTTCACCTTCATCTTGTAAACCATCCTGGTTTTCATCGATCCATACATAGTTACCTAAACTTGCATCCTCTTCTACTGTGTATGCAAAGTCATATGATAAGTGTTCTGGCTCTGAACCAGGATCAGTAAGGTTTGGAGTCGTATCACTCAGACCTTGAGCAGGCATAGCAGTTACACCTGCTGGATCATCAGCATCAACAAAGTCATCACCGCCTGCATCAATAACAGCAACCGGAGTATAGCCTAAATCATCTCCCTGACCAAATACATCAGGTATAGAAACTACATAAGTAGGTTCTCCAGCACCAGCTCCAGTGTAATCTTCATCCAATAGTAAACCAGTGAATTCGTAAGCACCGTTGGCATCCGTTACATCAGTAAGCGTTACCACAGAACCGTCAGGATATGTAATTTCTAATTGTACTTCTATACCTGGTACTGGCATTTGATCAGCATCAGCTGGATCCTGAACACCATCTTCTTCAGGCTCAAACCATACAATACCACCAACACTTCCTGGCTCAATGTAGTAACCGAAGTCAGCAGTAAAGTTACTTGCCGGGAATGCGCCACCTATTGTGACAGGATATGGATCAGTCTGGCTATTATTATCAACAGTAGGAGTACCATTTGAATGCCAGTAGCCTTCTAATACACCATTTTCATCTGTAACATCAACGATGTAGTCAGTAGCATCAGTAGCAGGCAGATTCGGGAACAGGTAGTTACCATTAGCGTCTGTTTCCGTTGTAGCAATTACAGGCTCTCCCGGATCGACAACACCATTGCCATTTTCATCATAGTATAGATCAATAGTTACACCTTCGAAGCCTGGCTCATCATCATCAGTACCCGGGATGTTATCAAGTCCGTTAGGTCCGTTATGAATACCATCCACATTATGATCTTCCCATATTAGATTACCAATGCTACCAGGTGAATTTGCGACATAACCAAAGTCCTGATCTAAATCTTCGCCACCAGTTGGTAGTGTAGTTTCAGATTCACTGTCGTTTCCACCATCAGGATCAACACTATTTGTTACGCCTGGAGGTAATGTAGATTCATCTACCACTACAGTATAATCATCTGCTGGTAAATTACCGAAGTAGTAATTACCATTCTCATCAGTTTCAGTAGTACCTACTGGGCTTCCATTGCTATCGAATAATTCAACAACAACACCTTCGACTCCTTCTCCTGGATCTGGTTGTCCATTACCATTAAAATCAAGGAATACTTCATTACCCAGAATTCCATCTACACCAGGCTCTTGTCCTTTAGGTGTATAACCGAAATCCTGATCCAAATCATCAGCAGGTAGATCTGCAACCGTAGACATATCATCGTTTCCACCATCAGGATCATCTGAATTTTCAAGTCCTGCCAGTACATTATCTGTATCTGTAACAACTACTGTATACTCTTCATCTGGCAGACCTGTAAACAGATACTCTCCATTTTCATCAGTTTCAGTAGCAGCGATAATATTACCCATATCATCTTCAAGTGCAAGAGTTACACCTGGGATACCTTCATCACCTGGGTCCTGAGTTCCGTCTCCATCAGCATCGAAGTATACAGTATCACCAATGTCATTATTATTCATTGGATCAATGTAACCGAAATCAGCTATCAGAATAACATCACCTGGAGCTGCCAAAATAGGGTCACTCATGTTATCAGGATTCGTAGCAGGCATACCATACTCATCAGGATCACCTGTCTGATCTTTACTAGCGATACCAGCAGAAGCAGGATCAACAACTATAATGTATTCATCAGCAGGTAGATTTGTGAAGATATATGTACCATCTTCTTCGGTAGTGGTCGTACCTGTACCTGTATTTCCATTTTGGTCAACAGCGGCTGTAAATGGAGAATCTGTAGCAGGATCGATAACACCGTCACCATTACTATCAGAGTAGATAGTTACTGTAACACCACCGATACCTGGCTCACCTGGATCCTGAACACCGTCAGCATCACCATCGTGCCAGATTCTGTCACCAATTGCAGCAGTACCTGTATTTCCGTCAGGCTGTTCCCAGATATATCCGAAGTCTCCAGTTAAGTCTTCATCACCAGCATCTAGCGTTATTGTGTAACCATTAGTCTGGTTACCAAAGTCAGCACCAGGATTAACCGGATTAGTTGTTTGAGCCATTCCATCAGGAAGAGTTGTTTCATCAACTGTTACCGTATAAGTACCAGGAGCAAGATCAGAGAATAAGTAACCACCTTCTGTATCTGTTGTCATACTTCCAACAGGGTTGCCCATATCATCAGTTAGGTTAACAGTTACATTAGGAATACCAACTTCACCTTCATCTTGCAAACCATCTTCATTTTCATCGATCCATACGTAGTTACCTAAACTTGCAGGAACTGGTATGAAACCAAAGTCATAAGATAAGTGAGTAGGCTCATCATTAGGATCAGCTTGAGGAGTAGTATCTGTAGCTCCCTGGTCAGCGATACCTTGAACGCCATTAGGATCATCAGCATCCTCTAAGTCATTTCCGTCAGCATTAACATCTTCCGTTGCAGGTAAGTAATCTGCAGGAGGTGTTATTACTTTTATTTCATAGTATGGCTCATCACCACCACCGGCCATCGGTGTAGCATATGTACCTGAACCATCATAATCTTCATCTAATAATAGATTTTCAAAAATGTAATGACCAGTAGCATCAGTAACATCAGTTAATGTAACTACACTGCCATCAGGATAAGTAACCATCAATGTCACTTCAACACCTTCAATACCTGGCTCACCAGCATCCTGAATACCATTATCATTAGTATCTTCAAATACATAGTTACCTAAAACAGCAGGCTCAACGTAGTAACCGAAATCAGCCGTGAAATCATCAGCTGGATCTGCACCACCTAATGTTACAGCATAAGTATCAGTTTGGCTGTTATCATCAGTATTAGGCGCACCTAAGCTGTGCCAGTAACCATTCAGTACCTGATCTTCATCAGTTACATCTACAACATAGTCGTCATCATCCGCAGGCAAACCTGGGAATAAGTAATTACCATCTGCATCTGTAGTAGTAGAAGCGATCAGTGATTCTCCTGGATCTACAAGTCCATTACCATTATCATCAGCATACAAATCAATAGTTACACCTTCGATACCTGGCTCATCATCATCATTACCTGGGATGCCATCAGGTCCGTTAGGTCCGTCATTTACACCATCAGTATTGTTATCTAACCAAACTAGTGTACCAATACTACCTGGATTATCAGCTACATAACCGAAGTCCTGATCTAAATTGATACCATCATTAGTACCATCAGGATCATTAGCTAAATCAAC
The DNA here is from genome assembly GCA_020627965.1 of Saprospiraceae bacterium. GTDB lineage: Bacteria > Bacteroidota > Bacteroidia > Chitinophagales > Saprospiraceae > JAHDEO01. Next base: position 6,619 of record JAHDFX010000047.1, read on the forward strand.
AGTAGACTGTCCATCAGGAGCACTGTCAGGATCAACAGTTTGAGTAATGTTTGCAGGAAGTGTAGCTTCGATTACATCTACAGAGTAATCTTCAGCAGGATCAAGTCCTGGGAAGTAGTAATAACCATTCTCATCTGTAGCAGTAGTGCCAATAACATTACCAGCAGCATCATGCAATTCAACAGTTACACCTTCGATACCTTCTCCTGGATCTGGAGCACCATTACCATTATAATCAAGGAATACCTGGTCTCCAATAAGACCTTCTCCTGGATCTTGATTTTCAGGAGTATATCCGAAATCTTGATCTAGATCATCAGCACCTGCGAGTGTAACTTCTGACATACCGTCATTTCCACCGTCAGGATCTTCTGTATTTACCAAATCATCCAATACATTGTCTGTATCATTAATCATTACGGTATAAGTACCATCAGGTAAACCTGGGAATAAGTACTCACCATTTTCATCAGTTACTGTAGTAGCAATAACATCACCGTTATCATCAGTTAATTTAACAGTAACACCTGCGATACCTGGCTCATTAGGATCTTGAGTCTCATCAGCATCAGCATCAAAGTATACAGTATCACCTATATCATTATTATTAGGATTGGTATAACCAAAGTCTAAATTCGTGTAGTTGTCACCAGGGCCAATAAGAACCGGATCACTCATATTATCAGGATTCATGGCAGTCATGCCCGGCTCATCAGGATCACCTGTCTGGTCTTTATCCTGAATACCAGCAGAGTTAGGATCTACTACTACGATATACTGACCTGCAGGCAGACCTGTAAAGTTGTAGCTTCCGTCAGGTTCTGTAGTTGTCGTACCTGTACCTGTAGCTCCATTTTGATCAATGGCTCCAGTAAATGGAGAATCTGTAGCAGGATCAACAACGCCATCGCCATTGCTATCACCATAAATAGTCACTGTAACTCCACCAATTCCAGCTTCGCCTAAATCCTGAACACCGTCAGCATCAGCATCACGCCAGATTCTGTCACCAAGTGCGCCTAAACCACTATTACCTGGAGCATCACCGTAGTTGTAACCAAAGTCACCAGTCATATTTTCATCAACATCATCACCTGTTTGGTTTAGTGTAATTGCGTAGCCATTAGTTTGGTTACCAAAATCACTACCAGCATTAACCGGGTTAGTTGTTTGAGTATAGCCATCTGGCAAAGTAGTTTCATCTACAGTTACTACATAATCACCAGCAGGTAGATCAGGGAAAATATAACCACCGTTTGCGTCAGTTACTGTAGTTTCAGTAGCATCACCAGTCAGGTTAACTGTAACACCAGGAATACCAGGCTCACCTGCATCCTGAATACCATTACCGTTTTCATCTAACCATACGTAGTTACCAATCGCACCATCACAACCTTCGATCTCAACACAAAGCTCCTGGCTAACTTCCATACTCATTTCGTCTATAGCCGTTACTGTGTAACAACCTGGATCTAAGTCTGGATAAACAGCAGGATATTGACACTCAGGTGGGAAGTTAACAGAGTAAGAACCACCTTCTGAACCAACAACACCAGGACCAGCTACATCATCGTAGTAAATGATCTCGATCTCATCAATACAGTTAGTAAATTCAAATAGAACACCACCGTCATTAGTATTATTTAAACCTGTATCATTAATAGATTCAAATTGATTTGTTCCTACAACAGTTACATTTGACCCCGTTAGAGTAAAATCAGCCGGAGATAAAGCAACTGGATTACCATCATTATATACATTAACAACAGCAACATCATTATTATCAATATCATTCAGGAACATAGACAAATCACAAACATCTCTGTCGAAAGTAAATGTACGTGTCATGTTCGCTTCGCCAGCACCAGTACCACCTGTAAGTTCGTTATGGTCAACTCCTGTACGAAGTGCGAAAGTACCATTCAATTGAGAATCATCGATAATCTCTTCATCAATAGAAGCACCACCAGCAAATACAACATCATTAATGGTCATAGTAGCTCCTCTTACAATAAAGAAGGAGTTATTAATAGCATCTTCCACAATAGAATTGTCAACACCTCCAGCAACTGGATTAGCACCAGTACCATTTAAAGTCTGGAAATTTGCCCAATTAACTTCTGTGCAAGGTGTTGGTATTGGTAATGGATCGCCATTAGAATCTTCCCAGTAGTAGAAAGGACCACCAACTCCGCTTGCGTCCAAATCACCTGTAGTTGCAGTACAAGGATCACAGTTAGTAGCAGGATCAACAGTATAGCTTGCAGTAGCTGTGCTACCGTTTGCATCCGTTACGACTACAGTATAAGTATCAGCAGGAAGACAAGTTAAATCTTCTGGACACTGTGCAGGGAAAGCGATCGTGTATGAACCACCTTCTGTACCTACAACACCAGGTCCAGCTACATCATCATAAAAGACAATTTCGATCTCATCAATAGGACCAGCGAAATTGAAGAAAATAGAACCATCAAGGCTAGGTCCAAGTGGAGCATCTGTGATAGATTCAAATTCATTAGCATTTACCTGATTCACATTAGAACCAGTAGAAGCAATATCACTTGCCAAAATAGGCAGTGTAGTACCCGCTAATTTAGGTCTGATAATCGCGTAATCATTGTTATCCATATCATTGAATAACATTTCCAGATTAGAAACTGGTGGGTTGAAAGTCATGGTACGAGTCATGCTCGCTGCATTCTCTCCACCTACAAGATCTGGATGATCAACACCAGTACGAAGACCGACATAAGCAGTTTGCTGGCTATTATTGATAATCTCTTCATCAAGCGTAGCGCCACCACTGAATGTTACTGGATTAACTGTCAGGGTAGAACCTTTGATAACATAACCTTCTGCATTAATAGCAGTTGTTACATCTACAGCTGTTCCATTCAATGAAGCAAAAGCCTGTTCTTCACAAGGAGGATTTACAGGAGCACCATTTGAGGAAGTCCACGCATAAGAATATGGAGGATTACCACCTGTAACTGTAAGGTCAATAGCACCATCACTGTCCGCAGGACAAGGTGCAGGCGTACAGCTCACATTTGTTCCAGTAATTGAAACTTCAGGAGGAGCACAATTAGGAGCAGGATCAACAATAAAGCTTTCAGTGCTTGTGTTTCCAGCCGCATCAGTCACAACGACTGTATAAGTATCAGCAGGAAGACAAGTCAAGTCTTCTGGGCATTGTGCAGGGAAAGCGATCGTGTATGAACCACCTTCTGTACCTACAACACCTGGGCCAGCAACATCATCATAAAAAATAATCTCAAGCTCATCAATAGGACCAGAGAAGTTGAAGAAGACAGAACCAACTAAAGTATTATTCAAACCAGAATCAGTAATTGACTCAAATTGATTTGTTCCAACACGTAAAACATTAGCACCTATAGAACTAACATCTCCTGCTGGAATTGACTGAATGACTCCTCCCAATTTAGGATTAACAATAGCAACATCATTGTTATCTAAGTCATTAAGTAACATTTCTAAATTAGAAACAGGAGGATTGAAAGTCAGGGTACGTGTAATATTAGCAGCGGCAGGGCCACCAACAATATCGCCATGATCAACACCTGTACGAAGACCAATAAAGCCTGCTTGCTGACTGTTGTCAACAATCTCTTCATCGATAGAAGCACCACCATTGAATACAGCCTGATTGATCGTCAGGGTAGAGCCTTTGATTACATAGCCCTCTGCATTAATAGCATCTTCTACAACAGTGTTGTCAGCTCCGACAACAGGATTAGCTCCTAAGCCACTCTGAGCAGCAAAAGCTTGATCTTCACAAGGAGGATTTAAAGGCGTTCCTGCTGAAGATGTCCATGCATAAGAATATGGAGCAACTCCACCTGTGACAGAAAGATTGATAGAACCATCACTATCTGCCGGACAAGGACTAGGAGTACAGGTCACATCACCAACAATACCCGTAATTTCTGGGTTTGTACAAGCAGGGGAAGGATTAATAGTAAAACTATCAGTCGCTGTGTTTCCATCTGCATCAGTCACAACTACTGTATAAGTATCAGCAGGAAGACAAGTTAAATCTTCTGGACACTGTGCAGGGAAAGCGATCGTGTATGAACCACCTTCTGTACCTACAACGCCTGGCCCAGCTACATCATCATAAAAAATGATCTCAACCTCATCAATAGGGCCAGAGAAGTTGAATAAGATACCACCTGTTAAAACATTATTTAAGCCTGCATCAGTAATCGACTCAAATTGGTTTGTTCCAACACGAAGAACATTAGCTCCGATAAAAGAAATGTCTCCCGAAGGAATTGACTGCGTTACTCCCCCTAATTTAGGATTAATAATCGCAACATCATTGTTATCCAAGTCATTGAATAACATCTCCAGATTAGATACCGGAGGACTAAAAGTCAGCGTACGTGTAATATTGGCTGCGCCAACACCCCCAACAATATCGCCGTGGTCAACACCAGTACGAAGGCCGACATAAGCTGCTTGCTGACTGTTGTCAACAATCTCTTCATCGATAGAAGCACCACCACTGAATACAGCCTGATTAACCGTCAGGGTAGAGCCTTTAATTACATAGCCCTCTGCATTAATAGCATCTTCTACAACAGTGTTGTCAGCTCCGACAACAGGGTTCGCACCCAAACCCGCTAAAGCAGCAAAAGCCTGTTCTTCGCAAGGCGGATCTACGGGCGTTCCGACCGAAGATGACCATGCATACGAGTATGGAGCAGTACCTCCTGTCACTGTGAGATCGATAGCACCATCACTGTCTGTTGGACAGGGGGCTGGATCACAACTCACATCAGAGACCGTTGCACTCAAGGTTTGTGCATTCAGATTGGCGGAAACGCCAACCAACATGCAAAACGCCAACAGTCCGGCAACGAACTGAAAACGCCAGAGACTAATGCCTCTGTTGTGTGTAAAGGTTAGATTTCTCATGAATTGAATTTAGTTATTTAATAAATCCTGGTTGAAATAAGTATATAAATTTATGGTAAAATTCATTGTATAATAATACACGACATATACAATAAATACTTCACTTACTTTACAAATTAAGTAAATTGGACAAACGTCTGAAGTTCTGATAGTGATTGGAACATAATACACCCGAAAGGGTGAAGTGTGAATTTGTTATGGTATGAAAGCGTAAGGATGTTTCTGCTTACTTTTCATTTAGTCCAAAAATACCAAAATTCCGTTGCACTCCAATTTGTTAATATTTTGTTAAAATTAAGCTTTATTTTACTTTTTGGGAAATTCTAAAAAATCAAATTTTGCTTCAGCAAAAACATTGTATAAATACTGATAGGACATTGATTTAATATCAAAATAAACTTAACTTCCACTTAAACATTGTTTTTGAGACCTCAATTTTGTTTTTTTAATGCTTGACGTATATGAAACTACACTCCTTTAGAATGAAGTTTGCTTACTGCGTCACTCAATTTCTACTTTATGTATGGTTTTTTTTTACTATATCCTATACTGAATCAATCGTTTCAAGCAATCACCTTACAATAAAGTTTTATATCAAATACACATATACTAATAAGCCAATCTAACAACTATGATGAAAATCAACACTTTACAAACAAGTTTACTTGTCTTACTCCTGGCTTTTGGCTGTCACATGTCAAATGAAAATAATTTCAAAAAAAATACAGATAACCTTAAATTCATCGGCTTGATTCCTCCTATTATAGCAGACGATACAAGTAAGCTCTTTATGGAAGACTATTTCACTGATTTATCCTCAATAGATTCCGTAACGAGTTCTTCTTTAGCCTTACAGTTATCTCCCAACAAGAAGGAACTTATCCTCAATACCAATGAGCAAACTCCTATATTGTCAGAATTGAAAATATGGGTAAGAAAACAGCCTATTTCTTTTCTCATCAAAAAATCTAATAAAAAGCTGGTGAACATCAGCTTCAAATTAGAGCGCAAATATACAAAAGTACTTATCAAAGGACAGTTTAATAACTGGCTTTCAGAACCCATGACGTTAAGTACTGAAGGTCAGCTAGAAAAATCCTTTTACCTTTCTCCGGGTAATTATCAATACAAAATAATTCTTGACGACAAGGAAATTAGTGACCCTTCCAATCCTAATATTATTAGCAATGGCATGGGAGGTACTAATTCTCTATTGATTATTCCCAAAACTCCAAATGAGCAACTTCCAAACCTATTCACGAAACAATTATCAGAAGGAGGGCTTCGCATTGGTTTTGTCAATAAGCCTATGGAAGTATTTGCTTTTCTGCAAAATAAGCGCATTAAAACGAATATACATAACAATAATGAAATAATTATCCATCTCCCTAAAGAAGCTAGTTCTCAAGAACGTACTCATTTACGAATATGGGCTTATAATGAGGCGGGTATTAGCAATGATCTGCTCATCCCTTTGGAGAACGGACAGCCCATATCTGATACGGATAAATTGAAGAGAAGCGACTTACAATATATGCTTATGTATTTTGCACTTATAGATCGTTTTCATAATGGAAAATTGAATAATGACGACCCCATCAATGATAAACGTCTGAGGTCTATACAAAACTATATGGGTGGTGATCTTTCAGGGATTTCAAAAAAAATAAAGGAGGGTTACTTTGATCGTCTTGGTATTAATACGCTCTGGTTATCTCCTCTCACACAAAATCCTTATGAAGCCTGGCAGGAATTTCCTGAGCCTCGTCGTTGGTATTCGGGTTACCACGGCTATTGGCCGATATCAAGTTCAAAAGTAGACCACCGACTCGGTACGGACGAAGATTTGAAAGAATTGGTTAAGACCGCACATGAACACGAGATTAATATCTTCTTGGATTATGTTTGCAATCATGTACATAAAAACCACCCTATCTATCAGAAGCACCCAGAATGGACCACTTCTTTTGATTTGCCTGATGGTTCTAAAAATATCAGAATTTGGGAAAAGCAAAGACTTACTACCTGGTTCGATGAGTTCTTGCCTACACTTGACCTCTCAAACCCTGAAGCTATTGAAGCCCAGACAGATTCTGCTATATACTGGATCAAAGAATACAACCTTGATGGTTTTCGTCATGATGCGACCAAACATATACCAGAAGAATTTTGGCGCAGCCTCACCCGAAAGCTTAAGCAGGAAGTCATGATTCCACAAGATCGTTATATATATCAGATCGGAGAAACTTATGGCAGTCATGAATTAATTGCTCAATATATTGGTCCTGGATTATTGGACGCTCAGTTTGATTTTAACCTTTATTTTACTTCACGTGATGCTTTTATTAAGGAAGATCAATCTATGGAAATCGTGGCAAATGCGCTTATGGAATCACTTAGTTGGTATGGACACCATCATACCATGGGCAACATCACAGGAAACCACGATCAATCCAGATTTATGGGACTTGCAAGTGGAGCAGTTCGTTATGATGAAAATCATGTAGAGGCAGGTTTTAACAGGAACATACAAGTAAAAGATACTAAAGGTTATTTAACATTGAGCAATTATTTTGCTTTCGTAATGACCATTCCCGGAGTCCCGACTATTTTATATGGTGATGAAATAGGTATGGTTGGTGCGGGTGATCCGGACAATCGTCGTATGATGCGATTCGACAGTTTAAGTCGCTTTGAAAACAGAACCAGAACAATTGTCAGTCAATTGACTCAACTTCGTAAAAACCATCTTGCACTAAGCTATGGAGATTTCATTATGCTGCATGCTGATAAAAACGTATTGGCTTATGCCAGAAATTATTTTGGAGAAACTGTTATTGTTGTTATTAACAAGGGAGGAAGAGAAAAGATCAGTTTTTACATTCCCGAATACCTCAATATAGACTCTCTGAAAAATCAATTTAATACTGGTAACATCAATATCGACAACCGTAAAGCTTCCATTAGTCTACCTGAGCGAAGTTTCGAAATATTTATTAACCAATAAACTTTATTATGAAACATTACAAATATCTACTCACATTAATAAGCATGATCTGCGGATATACATCGTATGCACAGGATTGCAAAGTATTGATGCCCGAAATCGCTGTTATTTATGAAGGCGCATGCAAAAAAGGACTAGCACATGGAAAAGGTACAGCCAAAGGTGAAAATGTATATGAAGGTAATTTCAAAAAAGGTTTACCACACGGGCAAGGACGTTATGTCTATGACAAAGGTGTTGGGTATCAAGGTGAATGGAAAGCCGGAAATCGTCACGGATATGGAGTTTTTGTGGATGAAGAAGGCAACCGTTACACTGGTGAATGGAAAGATGATATGCGACATGGAGAAGGTTCTTATTATGTAAAAACCGCAGATGGCGATACCACCTATACTGGTATATGGGAACAGGACAAATATATTGGAGAGAAGCCCGAACGCCCTTATCTCATTGTCAGTCGAAGAAGTATTGACAGAGTTACTATGCGCAGAGTAGGTGATGGGAATCAACTTACGATCAAGATTATGCAGGGAGGAATGCCCAATATGACTGTTCAGGATTATCGTTTTCAATGGAGCAGTGGCAACGAACTCATTCTGAATCAAAATGCCAGAGGTTGGCAAAATTTAATTTATCCATTTGAGGGAAGGATTGTTTATACAACAGCTAATAAATTAAGGACGTCTTATTACACTGTTCAGCTTGAATTTAAAATAAATCAGCCTGGAGAATGGGAGTTAATACTGCATAATTAAAAAAAAGAAGCGACAGCCTATCTCAATGCGACCAAACAGAACAGATAAGTCATCACTTCCCATTAAGGACTATAAAAGTAAAACATATCTAAGTATTTTACAAATAAGTTGAGCATTTGAACCCAAAAATGCAACTTCTTTACCTTATACCTTGTCATAATTATTTAAAAAAATAGCCTGATCTCCTCTATTTTTTTTAAAACTTGCCCACAAAGCCTATTTTGAATACACTGTATTGAATTTAATTCTATTGTAAATACAATAAACCATGAAGAGAATACTGACTACACTCTGTGTACTTATGTTTGTATTTCCACTACACATAAAAGCACAGACCTATCAAGACTATTTTGGTAATGGTCATTCAATTGGCATCAGTGCAAGTGGCAGTGATCTGACAAACGCCAATGACGCCATAAACTCCATTAATGGAACAGACATTCTACCCGACCTCGCAGGTGCTTCCCGCTTTCTGGCACAAGCTACGCTAGGATATAATTATGAAACAATTGAGTATGTAAGCCAGATAGGCATCAAGGAATGGCTGGATGAACAATTATCAATGGGCTTCATCCCCTTTACTGATGGCTACGACAGCATCTACAGCGATGTAAATAATACAATAGGCTCGCTAGATGATGGTAAGGAAGATGAATATCTGGGTTATAATTTCTATGAAAAAACACTCAAAGAACAAGATTATTTGCGCCAGAAAGTAGCTTATGCACTCAATCAAATCCTTGTTGTTTCTTATGATGTTAGCAGTAATAATGACCGAAGCGATGGTAATTCAGATTATTATAATGTGCTTTACGATGGAGCTTTCGGTAATTACAGAGATATGCTTCAGGAAGTTACTATGCATCATTCTATGGGTTTATACCTCAGTACTTTTGGCAATCGTAAAGCCGATTTCATACTAGGTACTTATCCCGATGAAAATTATGCCAGGGAGGTGATGCAACTTTTCACAATAGGGCTACATGAATTAAACAATGATGGTACGCTAAAATTAGATGAAAATGGCGATCTCATTCCCACCTACGATATAAAAGATATTCAGGAGTTATCAAAAGTATTTACGGGATTAGGTCCGGCAGAGCGACTAGATGGGTCAACGGTCTATTATACGACAAGCCTTGGCAATCTAAATTGGAGAGTTAATATGGCCATGTATGAACTCTATCATGACAAAACTGAAAAAGTCATGATAGATGGCACTGTACTTCCGGCAGGTCAACCAGGATTACAAGATGTCAATGATGCCCTTGATATAATTTTCAATCACCCCAATGTAGGCCCCTTCGTCAGTACCCGCCTGATTCAGCAAATGGTAAAATCCAATCCAAGTCCAGCTTATATCAATCGGGTAGCCACTGTTTTCAACAATAATGGTGCTGGAGTTCGTGGTGATATGGGGGCTGTAGTAAAAGCAATCCTGCTTGATCCTGAGGCACGCAACTGTCAATGGATAGAACATGCCCAAAGCGGCAAACTACTACAGCCACTCGAAAGAATAATTGGGCTTTTCGTTGCCTTCGACCTGCAAACACCTAGTGGTAGAATTTATTTTAAAGACAAAAATGCACTCCTTGACGATCTGGGCCAAGCTTTTATGGCATCACACAGTGTTTTCAATTTCTTCTCTCCATGCTGAAAAGGAATATGTAGCGCCTAATGATATGGTATCTCCTGAGTTTCAAATCCTCAGCTCAACCTCTAGTATAGATTACCTCAATATCATGGAATACATGCTGACAAGAAAACCTTTTGATAATAAAACATTGATTCAAGAAGACAGTACAGGAACAATGACGAATCCTGATGATGAGCCATTTCTTGATTTCAGTGATGAAATTACTATCCTCGATAATGATGGTGTCATACCAATGCTGGATAGATTAAATATACTCCTTTGCAGAGGCCAACTTTCTCCTGAATCAAAGTCTATTATCAAAAATGCCATTGACCAGTACAGAGCTGGAGTCGTTGATTTTACAAGTGAAGATGCTGTTAAAGCTGCTATCTATCTTATCATGGCCTCACCCGATTATATGATCCTTAAATAAAAACTGATATGTCAGGTAAATTATACGAAAGAAGACAATTTTTAAGACAATTAGGACTCGGATGTGCAAGTGTTGGAGCAACAACATTATTATCCGGTATCACCAATATGGGCTTACTCAATGCTGCCGCAGCAGCCAACATGCCTTATTACCGCCCAAATAACGATTATAAAGCATTAGTCTGTATCCTACTATCAGGGGGAAATGACAGCTATAATATGTTGGTTCCAAAGGGCGATGATGAATATGCTGATTATGCAAATATCCGAACCAATCTTAAAATAGAACAAAACCAACTGCTGGAACTTAATCCGCTTAACCCCGATGGTAAAACCTATGGATTACATCCCAGCATGCCCAATATCCAAAACATGTTCCATGCTGGTAATTTAGCTTTTATTGCAAATATCGGTGCATTGGTACAGCCTACTACTGTAAGTAGCTTCAATGCAGCTCAAAATCTTCCACTCGGTTTATTTTCTCATTCCGACCAAAAACAACATTGGCAAACCTCAATTCCTACAGATAGAAATGCCAATGGTTGGGGAGGGCGACTCGCAGATATTTTATATACGGGCAATACCAACCAGAATGTATCCATGAATGTCTCGCTGAACGGGGTGAATATCTTTCAAACAGGTAATACCGTGCAGCCTTACAGTATTAATCACTCAGGTGGAGGTTCTGTATTACTTAATGGTGCCACCAGTAATGGGCTTTATGAGGTATTGAAAAGACAATCTCTGGATAGTCTTCTGGAGGCGAGCTATCAAAATATTCTTGAAACAGCTTACACCAATACTGTAAAAGGCTCTAAGAACAACTCTTTCGAGTTCAACGCAGCGATATCCAATGTGCCTGAATTCACTACTACTTTTAGTGATGATACATTCTCTAAAAGACTCAAGATGGTAGCAAAAACCATAGCTGCGAGAGATACACTTGGCTTTAATCGTCAGACCTTCTTCGTTCAGTTAGGTGGTTTTGACACACATGATGATATTCTACAAAGACATAGTGATCTCATGCTTGAATTAGATACTGCCTTACAGTCTTTCTATAATGTATTGGTAGAACTGGGAATGGAAAATAATGTAACTACTTTTACGATTTCTGATTTTGCAAGAAAACTGGTTTCTAATGGCGATGGTTCTGATCATGCCTGGGGCGGACATGCTATGGTTATGGGCGGCGCAGTAAATGGTCAGACTATCTATGGGCAATATCCCGACCTGTACCCTGGTCATTCGCTCGACATCGGTACAGGCAGAATTATTCCAACTACTTCTTGCGATGAATATTTTGCTGACCTGGCACTCTGGTTTGGAGCTTCTCACTCCGACTTAAACCAAATTTTACCTAACATCAATAATTTCTGGACACCAGTTGCAGGAGCTACGCCCCTTGGAATATTGTCTTAAAAGCCATATCATGAAAAGAACATATAAATTATATAACATATTTCTCATTTTTATTACCTGTCTTTTTTATTTTTCAAATCTTCAGGCACAATGCATAGATAATGGGAATGTCTGGAATAAAAGCTGGGAATCTTGCCAGGTTTCTGCCAGCCCTAATCCCAACAGAGGTACAACACACTGGCTGCTTTACGAATTTGATGAAGCTCAAAACATTGATAGTACCTATATCTGGAATGCCAATAAAACAGGCGAAAGTCAAAACGGTCTGAAAAATGTTATTATCGACTATAGTGTGGATGGAAACACATGGACAGAGCTAGGTAGTTTTACCTTTCCTCAAGCTACAGAACTGACCGATTACGAAGGCTTTCTCGGTCCGAATTTCGGAGGTGTTTTTATTAAAAAAATATTAATAACGATTGTCAGCACACATGGAGATGGCACCTGTGCTTCTATTGCTGAACTCCAATTCCAAGTCAATAAAGATGCTTGTTACGGTATAATAGATGTCTGCGGAAATTGTAATGGACCAGGTGAAACAATCTGGTATCTGGATGCAGATAATGACGGACAAGGAAGCATCAACAATACCTTATCTAGCTGTACTCAGCCTTCCGGATATGTAAATAATGCAGATGATTATTGCGACAATGGATTGCCCGGTTGGAATGAAATACGCCGTATTTTTGAGGACAACGGCTGTATGGGCTGTCATGGTAATAATGCTTCGGGCGGATTAAACCTGAACACTTATGAGTCTGTTAATCAGGGAGGAAATAAATGTGGTACTAATATGCTTACAGGTACAACTTTAGTGGATATTATCATGATCGACGGTTATGCAGGTTGTGGAACGCCTATAGGTATCCCTTCAATGAATCAGCGTGTAGGTGGTAGTATGGATAATGAAGAGTTAGCGCTATTACAAAGCTGGATAGATGCAGGTGCGCCCGAAGATTGTAATTGCCTGGCAGGCGCTGCCGATACAGATAATGACGGAACATGCGATGCTATTGACAACTGCCCAGGCTTCGACAATACCTTGATAGGTTTAGCTTGTAATGATGGCAATGATTGTACTGAAAATGATGTTTGGACAACAAATTGTAATTGCGCTGGCACACCTAAAACAGATTCTGACAATGATGGCGTTTGTGATGTTATGGATGCTGCCCCTACCAATTCCTGTACAGCAGACGGAATCATTGATGGCATAGAACCTAATGATTGGGTAATGCTTCCAACCAACGATTGTGATAATGATTATATCAATAATGCCGGTGGCGATCTTTCAGATTTTAATGCCTGTATAGATAACGTTGGGCAGGTCAATTCTGTAAAATGTAATTGTGAAAATAATAAGCTTATAGCTGGTGGTCGATTTAAAGGAGAAAATGGTGTAGGGGGGCTTGAAGAAGCTAGTGATGGTATGCCTGATGGGCGATTTACTGGTAATATTAGTGGTACAAATGATGATCTCACATTGACTTTCCCTACAATGGCCGTTGGTGATGAAATTTGCCTCACTGTGAGTTTTTCAGATCCTGCCGGAAAGTTAAATCTTGATGTCAATTTTCTTTCTTTTACATTTTTAAATGAAACAGGTTTAGTAGATGAAGCCCAGGAATTTTGTTTTGAGGTACTTCAGCCTGGCCCTCAGGAAGTTGTTATAAGAGATGAAGGTTCGGGAGTAATACTGCTTGATGGTTCTACCTTTGAATATTGTGAATGTGCAGAAAATGATCCTAAATTCAACACTCCTGAGTGCCAGTGCAATGATAATACTTTGACCGAAGGTGGAGTTTTTGTTTCTAGTATTGGTATGTCTCTTGGCGAAAACGCTGCTAGTTTGCCGGATAGTATTTTGTCGGGATTTCTTGGTAATAACGACTCTTTAATTTTAAGCTACCCTAATATTATTGATGAAGGAGAAATCTGTATCGTTATGGGTTTCAGTGATTCTTTAGGATTTGCTACGATAAAAGTAGGAGACGAGCAATATTTTGTTCCCAATAGATTACACCTTGTCGATTATGAACTACAGGAGTTCTGCTTCCCCATAAGCTCTACTCCGGCTCCAGAAGTTTTAATCATGGAAATTGGTTCGGGAGGTCTAAAAATAGATGGCTCTTATTATAATTACTGTACAGCCTGTCTGGATGTACAACTTGCAGTAATGCTGGAAGGCCCTTTCATGGAAACTACAGGTATGATGAATACTTTTCAAAATTCAACACTGGGTCTACTCCCCGGACAAATTCCATATAACATTCTGGTTCCACCTACCCCACCCGGACAACCTTATAATACAACTCCCTGGAATTATTTCGGCACAGAAGGAAACAACTGGACCAATCTGGATTATACGCCTGATGTAGTAGATTGGGTACTTATCTCTTTCAGAACAGGAATAGAAAAAAGTACAGAGGTGGGCAGAACAGCAGGTTTACTAAAAAAAGATGGCAGTATTTTCTTACCCGAATGTGGATTACGGGATACTGGTCTAAGTGAAGTATATATAGTTATTGAGCATCGTAATCATATGGGAATTATGAGCCCTAGTCCGGTTCCCATTGTAAATGGTATGTTGACTTATGATTTTAGAGAAGCTGACAGCTTTAAAGATGCAACCAGCATAGGACAAATACAACTGGCGAATGGTCAATGGGCTATGCTTGGAGGAGATTGTGATCAAACAGATTTTCCAAGTTACGATATTACAGGAAATGATAAAACACTATGGAATCTCGACAATGGACAGTTCAACCAATATCTGAATACAGATCTCAATTTGGACGGCGATGTCAATGGTGCCGATAAACTAATCTGGGATAAAAATAATGGTTTCTCCTCAAGAGTGCCCAAATAATACGACCTGTAAACAACCGACAAATACCTCAATATTTTCCACCACAGATCGCACAGATTTACACAGATATTTTATTTTATCTCTGCCAATCTGTGTAAATCTGTGGTGTTCTTTTTTATACACCATAAAACCCGTAAATTGCATCTATGTATGTGTTAAGTACTTGGACAAAATTATTACTGTAATTGAAATTTGAACTATGTTTTCACTATTCAGATCAAGAAATATTCAGGCTAAGAAATTCAACTATACGCCACGCTACTACGACCCTGAACAAGAAGAATTTCGGGAGCGCATTGAAGAGCGAATGGGTGCCGGAGATAAGACTAAAGAAGGTGCCAAAAAACGAATTGCCCAAGGTTTACGAGATGGTCGCCGGCGCAATACCCAATTCAGAAAAAAAGCTGTTCTGCGTTCAAATTTAGTCTTAATTGCAATTGTGGTAGCTTTGTGCTTATTTTGCTATATCTTTATACAAAATTATTTACCAAAAATCATTGAAAACTGGTTTAGCTAAATAGTGTTATTATGCCTTGTGTTATTGTAAAAACAAACGATAACACGTCAACACCAGAACACATTAACACATTAAAAACCATAAATTATGGCTGACATCATTCAGCTTCTACCCGATTCCATTGCCAATCAGATCGCTGCGGGCGAGGTGATACAGCGACCAGCATCGGCTGTAAAAGAGCTGATAGAAAATTCGATAGATGCAGGTAGCACAAGCATAAAACTGGTCATCAAAGATGCCGGACGAACACTCATACAGGTTATTGATAATGGCTCTGGAATGTCAGAAACCGATGCCCGGATGGCCTTTGAACGACATGCTACTTCCAAGATCAGAGAAGCAACTGACCTCTTTGCTATACGGACAATGGGTTTTCGTGGCGAAGCAATGGCCTCTGTTGCCGCTGTAGCGCAAGTAGAAATGCGTACTCGTCAGGCAAAAAGTGACTTGGGAACACGCATTGTCGTTGAGGATTCTCAAGTTAAAATACAGGAGCCTTGTCAGTGTATTGTTGGTACAACTATATCTATCAAAAACCTGTTTTATAATGTTCCTGCTCGTCGCAATTTCCTGAAAAGCAATTCAGTAGAAATGCGGCATATCCTCGACGAATTTCAGCGTATAGCACTTGCTCATTCTGATGTTTTCTTTTCTTTACACCATAATGATAAAGAAGTTTTACATCTCCCTTCCGGGAATCTACGGCAAAGAATCGTTGGTATTTTTGGTAAAAATTATAATCAAAAATTAGTTCCGGTACATGAAGAAACCGACGTTCTCCGCATTCAGGGCTTTGCAGGAAAACCGGAATTTGCACGAAAAAAGCGAGGTGAACAGTACTTTTTTGTCAATACACGTTTTATAAAAAGTAGTTATTTGCACCATGCAGTTATGGGGGCTTTCGATGAGTTGCTGCAAAAAGACAGCCACCCGATGTATGTTATCTTTATAGACATTGAACCCTCAAAAATTGATATTAATGTACATCCGACCAAGCAGGAAATTAAATTTGAAGACGAACGATTAGTATATAATTACCTGAAAGTAGCTGTACGACACGCGCTTGGTCAGTACAATGTGGCGCCGGCTCTTGACTTCGATCAGGAAACCTTTATCACCCGACAGGTGCAAATGGAAACTGCCCAACGTAAAGATACTATAGCGAAAGGTAAAGGCTCTAAATCTTCATTTTCATCGTCTGATGTGCGTATTCAACGCCCCAATGAAGCCTCAAATCTTCAAAACTGGCAAAAATTATACGAAGGTATAGATGGGTTCGATACACCCGCAGAAAAATCCGATGAGCCCGTCACTTTTGAAAGTAGCTGGACAGATGAAGCCGCCATTGACGATAAGTCAAACACCTTTTCGAAACAAGTCAAACAACCATATCAAATCCATAACTGTTATATCATTAGTCAGATAAAGTCTGGTTTTTTATTGATCGACCAACAATCAGCACATGAGCGTATTTTGTATGAAAAATATTTCAGTGCACTTGAAAACGGACAAGCTGCCACGCAGAAACAATTATTCCCCAAGACGATCAATCTGTCGGTAGCAGATGCAGAAATGATGCGGGAAATATTGTCAAAGATCAATGAATTGGGTTTTGATGTACAAGAATTCGGTCAAGATGCGTTTATTATACATGGGGCACCAGCTGAATTGCAAAATGGACAAGAAGAAAAAGTGATAGAAACCCTACTTGAGCAGTATCGTCAAAATACAGACTTAAAACTGGACCTAAAAGATAACATAGCACGTTCAATGGCTCGCAGTACAGGTATAAAAAGCGGTCAGGAACTCAGTGCTTTAGAAATGCAAAGCATTATTAATGAACTATTTGCCTGCGAAATTCCGTATCAGTCGCCAAGTGGAAAATTGTGCTTTGTTACTTATGATTTAGATGACCTTTCCAAACAATTTAATGGGTCATTAGGTTAAAAAATTAAAATGAGATTTGATCTAACAGACGTTGTCAAACATTTGATCCTTATCAATGTTGTCATGTTTATAGGAACGGGTGTACTAATGCTACCCGGAGGTAGTATTATCCCCTATCACTGGAAAAACTTGATTTTATATTATCCGACTTCTGAATATCATCAGCCTTTTCAGTATGTTACTAATATATTTATGCACATTGATTTGTCCCATTTAGCTTTCAATATGCTTTCCTTGTTTTTTTTAGGACCATGGCTAGAAAGACTTTGGGGTCCAAAGCGATTTCTGTTCTTTTACCTCGCCTGTGGTTTGGGTGCCGTATTTTTGCACCTGGCTGTAGCCTTTTTTACAGGTAACACATATACCTCTCTACTTGGTGCATCAGGGGCTGTATATGGTGTAATGATAGGTTTTGCTATGTTGTTTCCCGACCTGAAAGTGATGTTATTGATTCCGCCTATCCCGATCAAAGCTCGCTATCTGGCACTAGGTTTATTGGCATTTGATCTGTTTGCCGGATTTGGAGGACTCAATACAGGAATAGCACATTTTGCACATATTGGCGGTGCTTTATTAGGCGGTTTTATCGTCTGGTACTGGAAAAGTATTGGTCGGGGATATTCGTGATGTCATTAAAATTAAAATAATTCAGTAATCATGTTCAACTCCGTTTGGGAAGATATAAAAAGAGAATTTCAGTATGGTAATGTGCTCACCAGGCTCATTATCTTTAATGTAGCTGTTTTCATCGTTATTCGATTAATTGCACTTGGTTTTTTCCTGATTCCAGGCAGTGGCGGTGTAAGTTTCTTTTTAGAAAAGATCATGGAACCATGGCTGTGTGCACATTACACCTGGAAGCACATATTATTTAAGCCCTGGACGGTATTTTCATATATGTTTCTCCATTATGATCTCATGCATATCGTCTTCAACATGCTCTTTTTGTATTGGTTTGGACGTATTCTGAAAGACCTGAATGGAAACAGTCGAATATTTGCCATATATGTTTATGGCGGGCTGGCAGGATTCGCTATGTACCTTCTATATTGTATGTTGCTGCTCCCGCCCGATGCATCGGGTTACATGCTTGGTGCTTCAGCAGGAGTTATGGCGGTAGTCTTAGCAGCAGCAGCATTGGCGCCCGATTATTCTATGCATTTATTGTTTGTAGGTCCTGTAAAACTAAAATATATTGCTTTTACACTAGTTTTATTAGATCTGATACTAATGACTGGAGGCAATACAGGAGGAAGATTTGCTCATTTAGGTGGTGCTGCTATGGGTTGGTTTTTTATTTATCGTCTGGGAGAGGGGCAGGATTTATCAGTACCTTTCAATAATTTAATAAATAAGCTACTAGCTTTTTGGGAACGCATAAAGGACTTCTTCAGTGGTCGTAAGCGCCCTAAAGTGGTTTATCGGAATCCAAATAAAAACAAAGCAGCTAAAGGCAATGCCAAATCAGATAACTCAATAGATACATCTGATCAGGAATTGATTGACAAAATTCTGGATAAGATCAAACGCTCTGGTTATGATAGCCTGACTCAGGAAGAACGTGAAGCCTTGTTTAGAGCAAGTAAAAAATAAAGTCTTAAGATTCACACACTATGCTAAAACTACTCGCCCGCTTTGTTATATGGATAGGACGCTGGGATGTACAGAATGATCTGAAAGATAAAATGCCCGAAAAATCTGTCATGATCGCTGTTCCTCATACTTCCAACTGGGACTTCCCATATGCCAGAGCTATTTTTTATGAAATGGGTATTCCGCTTAAATTTACCATAAAAAAACAATGGGTGCGCTTTCCTGTTGGGGGCTTATTCAAAGCTATGGGCGCTATTGCTATAGACCGTAGACCAAAAGAAAATACAGGAAGAAAACTAAGTTATACAGAAGCTATGACTAATCTTATCAAAGAGTATGATGGTCAAATATGTGTTATAGTGACACCAGAAGGAACTCGTGCTAAACGAACAGAATGGAAAACGGGCTTTTATTATGCGGCTAAAGGTGCTGGGGTGCCTATTATGCTGGGTTACATGGATTACACCACCCGAAAGGCTGGTGCATCTATAATATATCCTTCCGACGACATGGAGACTGACATGAAGAAAATTATGGATTTTTATAAAGATTTTGATGGCAAAAATCCAGAACAATTCAGCATTGATATGCGCTATCAGCCAGATGGCTTTCAAGTACATTTACAAGAAAAATAGCCGGTTCAATATTATCTTAGGAATGAGGGATGAATAAAACCTATAAGTGTACATTTTATTCCTGCGCCATTCCTTATTGTACCCCATCTCCTCTCAAAGCTCTAAAACGTTTCCGGGCTTCTACGGCAAAAGTACTGCCTGAATGTTCCATCAGAATACGTTGATAAAGGTCTTTAGCCTTGTCTTTGTCATCCAGATGTTTTTCATACAATTCTCCCAATTCAAATAATGCATTATCAGCCCGAATTTCTTCTGGATATTCATCTATGATACGCTGTAGCATGTCCGCCGCTTTGGTATATTCTCTTTTCTTTTGGAAAATTTTTGATTTGGCATAATAAATATCATCCAGCAAACCATGGTCAGGATAAATAAGCTTGATAGAATCCAACATCTCGAAAGATCCTTCAAATTTATTTTGAAAAGATAGTAGTTCGGCCTTTGCATACATTATCATGGGGGTGGCTGTTGTATCGAGTGAATAATGATCCATGATGAAGACCGACAAGTCTATAGCATCATTAGAGATCAACTCTGAAGTAGCTGCTTTGAGTACACTCAACTGAGCCTGTGCCCATTCAAAGTCTCCTGAAAAATAAGATAATTTGGCATTCCTGTAACGAGCTTCTTCTCCAATAATGTCATCTTTAAAAGCCTTGTCTACCTGCGAATACAATAGTGTAGATTCCCATATTTCATCTTTCATCAGGTAGAAATCTCCTAAGTCCAACTTACAGCGCGCCTGAATATATCGCTCTACTCCAGGATATTCTATGATTTCTTCAAGTAATGGAATGGCTTTATTCAGATCATTCATATATAATGCCTGCAACTGCGAAAGTTCTCTGGCTATATTGGCAGTTCTCTTATCTCTCCCAAATTCATCCAGAAATCGCACATAATCCTGTTCCAGTGTATCCAGATCTTCTTGTGTATACTTATATCCTTTCGTAAGTTTTAATCGTTTACAACTCAAAGCTTCACGCTTAGACTCCAGGTAGTAAGCACCATTTTTACCCTTCTCTTCCAAAATGTATTCATAAGCCATGATAGCAGCATCGTAGTCTTTTTCCAGTCTGGCGTTGGTGGCTAGTTTATATACCCGTCCTCCATTTTCTTTAAGGCGTCTGTCTAATGCTTTGACCTGACGAAAAGCATTTTTGAAATCTTTTCTCTGTACAAACAACCAGGTCAGTAGTTCTGGATAAACCGTAACATCTGGCTTTTCCTGAATACGCTCATATAATTCTGCTCGTAATTTGCCAAAATCTTCCTCATTCAGATAGCGCTGCAAATAGGTTTGAATAATAGACATCCGGTTTGGCGTAAATTCCAGACTATTCAGGTAATTGACGATCATTTGATCAATATTTCCATTCCGGCGATGAATATCAGCTATTTGAAAAGAAAATTTATATTCGTCTTTTAATATCTTATTTCCTTTCTCATAAGTTTCAACAGCTAGATCGTATTTGGTCAATGCAGCGAATTTTCGGGCTAACTGATCTATTTTACCTTGGTTCGCCTGTAGTAAATTAATAGCTTTTCTATATTGACCATCAGCTTCTTCACTTTTAAACTGTGCTTCCAGCAGATTTCCATATTCAAGGTATAATTCACTATTCTTATTATCAGCTTTAATACGCTTACTCAATATTTTCTCAGCTTTATCATATTCTTCGAGCTCCGATAAGCACTTCAGGTATTGTGAAAAATAGTATGAATTATTAGGCTGCTCCGTTGTCAGCTTTTCAAACATAGTTGCTGCCTTTTCATATTCACCATTATCATAGTATTCTTTGGCTAGTTTATAATTGGTCTGCGCCAAAATAGTGGCAGGTAGAAAAGCGATCAGAAAAATAAAAGACAGAATATATTTCATCATTGTATGATTATACAATACTGCGTATTGATTGAAAATTGGATGTAAATTGATTGCCAATAATAGACTTCAGCATTTAAAACGATTCAATGTAGTATTTAGTTTCAAATTTTATACCATAGAAAAAGGCTGTCTTCCATTTAGGAAAACAGCCTTAATATTTTAATACTGCTTAGAGACAGTAATTAGCCTTCGAGTTTGAAACGCACCGGCAGGTTGAACTGAACACGTACTGGTTGATTTCTTTGCTTACCAGGTGTCCATTTTGGCATTTGCTGTACAATACGCAGGGCTTCTTTTCCGCAACCTCCTCCTAAATCTCTAAGCAATTTAGGATCGGTTACAGAACCGTCTTTTTCCACTACGAAACTGACTACTGCCATACCCTCAATACCGTTTTCACGGGCAATTGTAGGGTACTTGATGTTTTTGTAAATGAACTCCAACATCTTTTTCTCGGCACATTTTTTCTTCTCAGCATCATCCCCCCCAACGTCTTCGCATCCAGGGAAACGAGGCATTTGTTGTACGATGGTGAAGATTTCATCCGTTTCCTCTTCTGGCTCCGGCTCTGGTGGAGGCGGTGGCGGTGGAGGTGGCGGAGGTGGTGCTTCTTTCTTTGGTGGTGGCGGAGGTGGTTCCTCTACTACCGTTTCTTCTTCTACAGTTTGATCTTCAAACTCTATTTCTTCTTCCACTTCTTCTTCCGGTACTTCTTCTATAACCGGTGGTGGTGGAGGCGGTGGAGGCGGTGGCGGTTCCGCTGTACGTGGAGGTTCGATCTCCAAGTCATCGGGAAGCTCCATCGCATCATCCGGGATATATACTTCACGCTCGTAAGTAGTCCAGCTAAAAGCTAGTAAAGTCAGTAAAATCGAACCGACCAAACCTGACAGCAAGAATGTATAAGTCAACTTGAAAGCACTAACTTCAGGATACTTACGTGCAAACTTCACATTTCGGTCATCCGCATACTTACTTCTCAAGTCCTGTGTACCAGCTTTAGTCAAACTATTTTTAACCAGTAAAATAACACCGATTATAACAGCTAATACTAAGAGGAGAAATAACCCGAATCCTAATCCAGAGATTTCTAACATGATTAGAATTTTATTGAGTGATGAATTGTTTTTAAAAAAATCGTAAACAGGCTAAGCCTGCAAAACTTCCTATAATATTAGCAATAATATCCAGAACATCAAAATTTCGTCCCGGAAAAAATTGCCATTGCATACATTCCATTGAAATACCGTATAAAACAGCGATAAGAACAACTGTAACAATGGTATTTTTGGGTAAAGGTTTCAACTGAATTTTCTTAACAGTTCCCCAGAGTAAAAGTCCGGTTAGTATAGCATAAACTACTACGTGTCCGACTTTATCCGGCTGAAATAAATGCCACCAGTCAAAGCTTGGCATGGCATTTCCCGGCATACCAGACAGAACAAGTATCAGAACTGCCCAGAGTATAGCGGGAATAAAGTATTTCATCTAACTTGTTATAGCGTTCTGATAAGTTTCAGCGTCAAGCAATTCCTCTAGTTCCGAAGTGTCATCAATTTTGATCTTGATCATCCAGCCTTCGCCGTATGGATCTTCATTGACTTTTTCCGGCTCATCATTGAGTGCTTCGTTAAATTCTACAATCGTACCACTTAGAGGCATATACAAATCCGAAACGGTCTTCACTGCCTCTACCGTACCGAATACATCATCTTTCGCGATTTGTTGTCCTTCGGTCTCTATTTCCACGTAAACAATATCTCCTAGCTCTCCCTGAGCAAAGTCGGTAATCCCTACGTAAGCATGATCCCCTTCTACTCTTACCCATTCGTGTTCTTTAGTATATTTTAAATCTCCAGGCACGTTCATAAGAATCTTTTTTTAATCTGCCCAAAGTTAATTTTTTTTCAGAATAAACACGTGTAATTAAGAAGAATATTGTATTTCAATTTATCCGATTTTTCGGATACTGTACCGACGGTTGGGGATTATTCAAATAATACTTGTATAAATAGTCGAGAATCGGGACGCAAAAGGTGAGACACAACTTAATCCTCCCAATTAACTCAATCCCCCATCACCCACTCAATTTAAAACGTACAGGTAGATTGAATTGCACTCTTACCGGTCTTCCGTTTTGCTTACCGGGCACCCATTTGGGCATTTCATTAACTACGCGTAGTGCTTCTTTTCCGCAGCCTCCTTCTAAGTCGCGCATGATGGTGGCATTACTTACAGAGCCGTCTTTTTCTATAACAAAGCTGACAACGGCCATACCCTGAATATCAATCTCACGGGCTATCGTGGGGTATTTTATGTTCTTGTAAACGAATTCCATCATTTTTTGCTCTGCGCATCTTTTAGTTTCCTGATTTATAAACCCATTATCTTCACAACCTGGAAAGCGCGGCATTTCCTGAACGAAAATTCTAATTTCATTATCGACCTTTTCTTCCTCTATCTCCATTGGAGGAGGAGCTTTTACTACGATCGTCCCTTTCTTTGGTGGCGGCGGTGGTGGAGGCGGTGCTTCCACGGCTGTCTCTTCTTCTACTGTCGTATCTTCAAACTCTATATCTTCCACTTCCTCTTCTGGCTCTACCTCTTCTATAACAGGAGGCGGAGGAGGAGGCGGTGGGGGGGGAGGTTCCGGATATGTTATTGGAGGAGTAGTTAACAGTTCTATCGGCAAATCACATCCAGTGACAACATATTCTTCCCGCTCATACGTCGTCCAGTTAAAAGCAAATAAGCATAGTACCAGCGATGTTGCCAGTCCAAAACGTAGCATCATCGGCACGAATTTGAATACATTAACTTCCGGGTATTGCTTTATAAAAGTGGGGTGATTCAAGTCTTTCCCTTCGGAAAGTTTCCTGAGCCCTTGTTGCATCAGTTGTCGACGAACCAGCAGGATGATCCCGCTTATAATGAGTCCTACGACGACTAAGCCTATTAAAAGTTTAATTCCAGTGATCTCTATCATAATATCAATTTTTTGAGTTGAGTATTAGACTTTATTCTGAAATATTTTGCATAGAGCTAAATAATCTTTTTCCGCTACTCTGCGTTAACTGAAAATTCACTATGCTAAGGCATAGCTCAATTTCAGTTGCCTTGATTAACGAAAAAATCTTTATTTCCTCTTTCATCCAAACTATTTCAGAATAAAGTCTATTGATATTACAGTGGCGCCATTAAGTAATATATTCAGATAGATGCGGGTACTTGTATTTTTGGTGTACGGGTATGAATTAAATTACTTAAACTTCAAAACGGATACCTAGTATGCTCAAATTTATCAACCAGATACCGGGAAAATAGAGCAGCTCCGTATTCATTAAGGTGTTTTTCATCGAACCAGTATTTCGTTTCGTAGAGGTGAGGAAAATCGACTGGATCACACATATTTATTTTGTGATTTTCATCAATTTGTGTGAAGAGTGGAAGTAATTCCGGCTTTTTGGGTGGTAATAAAAAGATAAGGTGATAATTTTGCCCTTCAGCTTTTTTGATAATTTGTTGAATGTATTCTAAATGTGTTTTTGAACAGGCTCGGTTTTGATATTTTTTATACTCATTTAAAGCTGCCAGATAGGTCGATTTTCCCTGATAGTTATCGGAATTGGCATGTAGTCTTTCTAGTCTTTTGCAAAGTCCTTTACTCGTTTTTATATCGGCATCCAGTGGTCGGAAACCATTTTTTGCTGCGCCTAAAGCCTTTTTAGTACGCTCCCCTTTTCCCGGATGTGCGGCTGTGATTTCTTTCAGTTGACCTACATTCCAGATATTATTCCAATATGCTTTTAAGTAATTTTTTGTGAAATCGTTTTGCCAAATTTCTCTGACTGACTTCCCTTGAATACTATCCTGTATAGCTAGTTTTAATTGAGGATAATTTAAATAATAACTAGCCTCTATAGTGCCTAAGTTTTTATCAGCAATAGGGATAAAGTTTTGCAATTCGATCATTATATAAGTCGGCTGAGTCGCTTTTCTTTTTATAAAATGTTCGAGCAAATAATAGGTTTCAGGATTGAAAGTGGCACGATAAGCCAGATTAAAAGAGTGGATTGAGTCAGTATGCGCATCAAAAATTTCGGGGTCAATTTGTCGATATACCCGACTTGAGCCCATAAAGAACAGATTGTAGGCGTCTTGCTTCTCTTCCAGAAATTCTATTTTAGTGGCTATACCCGGATTGCCCCAATAATAAGGTAGTGCAATATCCAGTACCCGTAATATCAGGAATACGACTATAGAAAATACAAAAAGACGTTGCAGGAAACGTTTCACAGGGCTAATTTACAATACTTCATATTGGTTCTAGGGTTTATAGGATAGTAATCTGTAAATTCTGTCAAGCTCTTTACCCAATGCGAAGCATTGTCAGAAAAAAATCCCCGGCATTAGAAACCTAAGCCGGGGATGCGTTCTGTATTGTTTTCGGAATAATTATTTCCGGAATTTTCTTACATATTCGCAATGATCTCGTCGCCGAATTCAGAACACTTTAATTTAGTGGCTCCTTCCATCAGGCGTTCAAAATCATAAGTTACACGCTTTTTAGCGATACCACCTTCAATACCTTTCTCTATCAGGTCACCAGCTTCGCTCCAGCCCATATAATCCAGCATCATAACACCAGAAAGAATAACTGAACTTGGGTTTACTTTATCCTGACCAGCATATTTAGGAGCAGTACCGTGTGTAGCTTCAAATAAAGCGATACCTGTTTCGTAGTTGATATTTGCTCCCGGAGCAATACCGATACCACCAACTGTTGCAGCCAATGCATCAGAAATATAATCGCCATTCAGGTTCAGTGTAGCAATTACACTATATTCTTTCGGACGAGTCAGGATTTGTTGTAAGAAAGCATCAGCGATCACGTCTTTTACGATCATCTCGTGACCATCTTTCTTGATGATTTGCCATGGGCCACCCTCATAATCTACTGCACCAAACTCTCTTTTTGCCAGATCATAACCCCACTCTTTAAATTTACCTTCTGTAAATTTCATGATATTACCTTTGTGCACTAAAGTCAAAGAAGGTAATTTCTTTTCAAAAGCATAATTGAAAGCAGCGCGAACCAATCTCTCAGTTCCTTCTACAGAAACTGGTTTTACACCCAGAGAAACAGAATCGGGGAAACGGATTTGCGTTACGCCCATTTCTTCCTGTAGAAATTTTTTCACTTTTTCGTTCTCCTCTGTACCATGCAGGTATTCAATACCAGCATAAATATCCTCAGTATTTTCACGGAAAATGACCATATTTACCCATTCCGGATGCACAACAGGAGAAGGTACACCTTCAAAATAACGTACCGGGCGTACACAAGCGTATAAGTCCAGCTTTTGGCGTAAAGCCACATTCAAAGAACGGATACCTCCACCAACTGGTGTTGTAAGGGGCCCTTTGATACCGACTAGATACTCTTCCATAGCATCTAGCGTAGCCTGTGGCAACCACTCACCAGTATTATCCATTGCTTTCTGACCAGCATATACTTCTACCCAATTGAT
>JAHDFX010000048.1 GCA_020627965.1 Saprospiraceae bacterium
TCCATATAGGAGCAGACTTTGGTTTCCAGACAGATGTATGTGAGAATGAATGTGACCAGGATTGTGTTGATTATAATTTTGATTTTGCAAATGATCCACAATTAGACTGGACAACAGATGCGACCTCTGGTGCCTACACAGTAGGTAATCAAAGCATAGGAATAGGGATAACAGACCCCGACAATATCTTGCTGGATACCTATGAGTCTGGTTCCGGTATCGCAGTTGGTATTGATCCTTATGATACAGATGATGCCGTGACGATTACGTACACACTATCAGAAGTATCAAGTAATGTAGTTTTCGATATTGTTGACCTGGATTACAAGTATTCGGTGAATGGTTCTCAGCAACAGGAAGGTGTCTGTATTTATGGCTTATTGGGCGGAAGCCCCGTACAAATTATGCCAACGATTACCTCTCTTGATGGCAGTGTAGCCATTAATGGCAATTGCGCGGAAGCGACCACCAACTCAGCTACTTCAGGGCAAGACGAAAGCATTTTAGTAAGCTTTACAGAATGTATCGATCAGATCGTTATTATTTATGGTTCGGGCACGAATTCACCGACTGATTATCCTTCGTATTCAAAAATCCATATAGGAGCAGACTTTGGTTTCCAGACAGATGTATGTGAGAATGAATGTGATCAGGATTGTATCGATTATAATTTAGACTTCGATAATAACCCAAATTATGATTGGACAATGAACGCTATGTCTGGTAGTTACATCGTTGAAGACCAAACGATCGACATCGGAATAAATGACATAGATAACATTTTTATAGACAGTGAAGAGTCAGATTCCGGTATAAAGGTAGGCATAGATCCTTACGATATTGATGATGAACTCATCATTACTTATGCGCTTTCTCAAGCATCGAATGATGTGGTCTTTGACATCGTTGATTTGGATTATAAATATTCAGACTTTGGATCGAAACAACAGGAAGCAGTCTGTGTTTACGGTTTATTGGGTACAAATCCTATACAGATCATGCCGACCATCACTTCCTTAGATGGTAGTGTATCTATTAGTGGAAACTGTGCAGAAGCAACGACTAATTCAGCATACGGACAGGATGAAAGTATTCTGGTGACCTTTACGGAATGTATCGACCAAATTGTGATTATTTATGGTACCGGTTCAAATTCACCTACTCCTAATCCGACGTATTCCAAAATATACATAGGAGCAGACTTCGGCTTTCAGACAACAGTATGTGAAGATGCCTGTATTTCTACTGATTGTACGTCGAATGGCGATGATGATAATGATGGAGTATGCAATGACGAAGATATTTGTCCAAACGGTAATGATAATATTGATAATAATAATAACGGGATTCCTGATGCTTGTGAAACAAGTTGTGAAGATTCAGTACTAAACTTTGCTGCTGATGGAATAAACTGGTTAAATTATGCTACAACAGGTGATTATGTAGTTGGTAGTCAAACTTATGGTATCAATATTGAAGATTCGAACGATATTCTTCAGTATACAGGAGAAGACGATTCTGGTGTCAAGGTAGGTGTTGATCCGCATTATGTTGATGATGAAGTAATCATTACTTACAGTTTGGGTCAGGTGTCTGATTATGTTGAGTTTGATATTGTAGATTTGGATTACAAAACAGGCAATTCAGAACAACAGGAAGGCGTCTGTGTCTATGGTTTATTAGGCAATGATCCTGTACAAATTATGCCAACGATCACTTCTTTAGATGGTAATGTTGCTGTCAATGGCAATTGTGCAGAAGCAACTGAGAGCTCTTCTATATCTGGTCAGGATGAAAGCATACTGGTCACTTTTACAGAATGTATTGATCAGGTTGTCATTGTTTATGGCTCAGGTCAAAATTCGCCGACGAATGATCCGTCTTATTCTAGTATTACCATCGGTGAATATCTTGGATTTACGAGTCGGGTTTGTAATATACCTTGTAGTAGTAGCCCACGTACAGAGGAAAATATAGATATTACTCTACTTCCTAACCTGATCGGTAGTGGCTCTAATGTTACGCTTGGTATCAATGAAAATGTGGAAGGAACGGCTGAATTTATGCTATTTGATGAACTGGGACGCCTTATTTTCAGTGAAGATTTTGAACTAGGTTTACAAACGAGGTATGATTTTGATCCTGGACACTTGTCTTCTGGGGTATATTTTGCCAAAGTCAGAACAGATCAATGGTATTCAGTGACTAAAAAACTTGTGGTAGTTAACAGGTAGAAAACTATTAAAATAGTTCTATAAAAATAGGGGTAAGGTAGGAAACTTTTTCCTGCCTTACCCCTTTCAATTATACAATGTTCACTCATTCTGGCAATGAGCTATCTTTCTGTAAAATTGTTATCTTATCATGAAGCTCGTGTTGTATGTATTCTGACTATCCAATAAAGTTAGCGATACATGGTACATACCTTCGTATAAACTGCTAACGTTGATAGGATAAGAAGTTAAGCCTTCTGTCAGCGTTACAACGGCTTCTGTTATTGTACGACCTCTATTGTCAATAATTCGCATAGTTGCATCTGTCTCTCTTTTTACTTTAGGCAATCCAAGTGTAAATTCACCTTTATTAGGATTGGGATATACTTCGATCACAGCGCCATTTGCACCCTGATAATTTTGAGTAATTACCCATGAAAACCACTCTGTACCATCAAAATCTACTTGTTTTAGACGATAGTAATTATTGCCTTCAATAGGACTATCATGATATGCTTCGTAGTTGACAGGTGCATTAGTTGTACCATTCCCATTTATTCTGGCAATAGTTACGAAATCACTATTAGCATCAGTAGCGTGCTGTAATTCAAAATAATCATTATTTTCTTCTGTTTCTGTGACCCATTCCAGAAGTGTTCTTCTGCTTTCCATTTTGGACTTGAAGCTAACTAATTCAACAGGTAATGAACAAACCTCTAAGGTGCCATACATATAATCCTCTCCAATTGGCCCATCCTCATAACTACCCGCAAAGATGGAGAAATCAACGCCACACAGGTTGTCAATGTAATTAGAAATATTGCTTACTTTGAATTCCAAATCCTGATTTAAGAAATTAGGATTTGCACTGTGCAAATTGACTGCACCAGCAGCGGCAGCAGGGAATGATTCTGGTGCTTCATCCATAGATGAAGAATAAAGAAATACGCCAAAATCACTTAATTGATCTTCCCTCGATACTCCGATATATACATCGTACATACCATCACCTTCCAGATCAAAAGCCAATACAAAACCTTCTGTATTAGACATGTTGGCGTGGTCTGTGCCACTAAGTGATGATAACCATGAAGATGTACCAGATGGATCACCATTGCCATCGGCATCGCTAAAAATACCTGCAAAGTCGATACCTACATATAAGTCGTCTGAAGCAGCGTCATGATAGAAGAATACGGTCTTCATATCCCAACCGCTCTGGGTGCCATTTGGGGCAGCAGCAGGTAAACCTACATCCTGAACAAAATCATTATAATAAGTGTAACCCGGAACACTCAGAAAATCTGCTGTTGCATTACCGGTAAAAACCGGAGCAACCTGAGCTTTTGCTGGCATCTGATATAATGCACAGGTTAAAAATATAGCAAAAATAGATAAAGTAACCTTTCTCATAATTGATGATTTAACTAAATTAAGCAGTGTTTTAATGTTAAAAATTGAATGATGTTTCCTCTTTGAGCATTTACGTAAACTTATTTTCTCTCGCCTAATTTTACGGGCAGGATTGAGCGAGGGTCAGTATAAAAATAGAGGAAGTGTGACAGGGAGTTAAATTATTTTTTAGTATAAAATAATTTACTGAAAGAAGATGTTGTATTTATAAAATACTGTAAAATAAATGAATGTGTTGTTTTTTGTGGGCTTATGTCAAAATGGTGCGTGACAGCTTTTAGGTTTGACTCAATCTATCTTTTTGAAAAAAGAGTGAAACTTTAGAGATTGTGCTTGAATTTTTTGGCTTGTAATTTCTTCTATTTCGTCTACATGGGCAATAAGTGGGATGTCGAAATAAGATAAGATATATTGTTCGGTCGAAGGAGTAGGAACACCATTAAAAACTAAGCCTGCAATAGGAATGTTGCGTCGGGTTAATGCTTCAATAGATAGTAAAGTGTGGTTAATACTGCCTAGGTAATTTCGAGAAACCAGCACCACAGGAATACCAAGATGTGCAATTAAGTCTATAATTAAATCTTTATTATTGAGAGGAACATATAAACCGCCGGCACCTTCTACTATCAGGTGGTTGTTTGTCTTTGGTAGATGAAAATCAGTTAATTGAATATCAATATTATCCAGTTTTGCAGCATAATGTGGCGAAGCCGGAGTATTAAGCCGGTAAGTCTCAGGGTGAAACTTACCGGCTTTATTTGTCCATGCTTTAATTTTATCGGTATCGCTATGATAAAGATCGCCAGCCTGAACAGGCTTCCAGTAATCTGCTTGTAAAGCTTCTACTAATATAGCAGAAACAACTGTCTTGCCTACTTCTGTTCCAATACCACTAACAAATAATTGTTGCATAAAAATAATTTTGATGCATTTGCTCTGTCAGAAACTTATGCCCTGAACCACTAGAAGGCTACAATGATACCAAGAGTTGGTTGAGTAATTCCATTTTCTGTTGTCAGAAATTTTGTCTGAAAAGCATCTGGATTACTGGTACTGATCTGAGCATTGCCTTCTACATCCCGGTCAAGTACCAATACGTCCTGTTGAATGGTATTACCATAAATATTTTCTATATCAAGGAACAAATTTAAACTCCATTTTTTGAAAAACCATTTCTTATCGACACGAATATCTAAAGCATGATTAGCAGAAAAGCGTTCTGTGTTTAAGCGATCCCAATCCAGTAAACCTTGAGGATTAATAGACCAGTTTGCGATCAGAGAAGACCGTTCTACATCAAATGGGGTATAAGGTAGCCCACTTTGCATACGCCAACTCAAGCCCATTTCCCAGTTTTTCTTAAAGCGTTTACCACCTGTTACATTAACAATGTGACGACTATCCCAGGAGGAGGAAACAAAATCTCCATTCTTATCCTCAAATTCACTCCAGCCTAATGTATAAGAAACGATACCATAGTAACCTTTGTATAATCTTTGCTGAAAAAGCATTTCCAATCCGTAGGTTCTACCTTGTTTATTGGAAACTACAGGTTCATTACCAATCACGCCAAAATCGCCACCCAGATTAGCCAGATTAATGCTGTCTCTCAGCAAGAAAGGATAGTTATCGTATTTTTTATAAAAACCTTCCACGGTGATTTTTGAATTACTGGCCGTATTCCATTCCAGTCCACCAACAAAGTGAGTATTACGGATATAAGAAACACCATTTTCCTTATTAACAAAATTACCATTCTCGTCCTGATAACCCAGAACAGTATAAGGAGGAAGTTGATAATAAATACCAGTATTAAAATTAAGAGCGAGTGCTTTATTTAAAGCATAAGCCAATGAGAAACGTGGAGATAATTGTTGTAAAGGATTACTCATTTCGCCCGAATAGCTATTGGCATCGGTACGCAAACCAAGTGACACAATCAGTTTCTCATCTATAAATTTTCTACTTAACTGACCAAATAGCCCGTACTTATTCATATTAAATTCAGATGAATAATTGATAGTTTGTGGCCCGGCAGGAGTGATAACCTTACTAAAGGTGCTGTTGTTATATTTTGCAAATTCATAATTCAACCCATAGGTTGCCTTGAATCCTTTGACATTGGTCGTATGCTCGGCTCTGAATTTATTTTCTATTTCCTGCGACTTATAATCCAAAACAAGATTTTCATCTTCCTCTACGTTGTTTTCATATTTTATAGCACTATTGTTAAGCATATTTCTACTTAACACAAAAGTCCAGTAACCATTTTCCTGATAATGCTTATAAACCAAACCATTTGTATAATTCCATTGCTCATTGACCGGAAGGTTGTCCAAAATAAATTGCTGATCTTCTGTTTCATTGGCTTCAAGGTTTAACTTAAAATTATCAATAGCACCTAAACCAATGAATTTTAACTCATTTTTTTGATTTAATTTCACCTTGACATTAGCCTGGAAGTCATTATAAGTAGGCAAAAATGGCAAATCTAAAGCTTGAAATAAAAATTGTAAATAAGATTGTCTTGCTGAAACCAGAAAAGTTGTCTTTTCTCCAATGGGCCCCTCCAGTGTAACCCCTGCATCACTACTGCCAAGTGTAGCCGTAAAACCCAGCCTGTCCTGGCGTCCGGTTTTTTGTTTAAAATTGAATACAGAGCTTAATGCATTGCCGCGATTGGCAGGAAAAGCACCGCTAAAAAAGTCTACTTCACGAATAAAATCTACATTGATTAATCCAACGGGACCACCTGAAGCACCTTGTGTCGCAAAATGATTGATATTCGGAACCTCTACTTCATCCAGATAAAACCGGTTTTCATTGGGCGCACCTCCACGAATAAGCAGATCATTACGAAAAGAAGCAGTGGAAGTGACACCAGGCAAAGACTGAACAACTTTTGAAATATCACGCCCTCCGCCCGGATTTCGCTGTATTTCTGCAGTTCCGATGGTACGAAGAGAAACCGGACTTTCTTCTGTCTTATTAAAAGGTGAAGCTTTGACAACAACCTCTTCTAAATCTTCAGAAGCTTCTTCCAGTGCAATGTCTATCTGGGCTGGTTTGGAGTTACTTACTTGTGTTTCATAGACGATTTTCTCACGAAAGCCTACATAAGAAACCTGCAAATTGTATAAACCAGGGGTTAAGCCTGTAATTGTATAATTGCCGTCTATGTCGGTAGTAGCACCTGTGCTTGTTCCCTGAATAATTACATTGGCAAACATAACAGGTTCATTGTTGAGCGAATTGTATACTCGACCTTGAATGATACCATTACCGTCAGATATCTCCGTTCCTTGTGCCATTATATAGCTGGAGAAAATGAATAAAGTTGAAAAAATGAGAATAATTTTGCTCATGGAGAATAAATGATTTAATAATGTTATTAGGGAACTAAACAGCAATGAATTGATTTTGTTAAAAAGACTTCAATATTTTTATGAACTATTTTAAATTTTTCAAGACATTCATCTATAGCCCATTAATAAAAGTTTAAAAAGGTTCTATAAGAAATTACAAGACTTCATTGTATATTGTGATAAAAGTGTAAGTGCATATTATGAAAAGATTATTTTTTTTGACGGTTTTAATAGGAATTTTGACAGCATGTGGTGATGGTTCCAATAAAGATTTACTTTGTGATGATGGCGGTATTGTAGTAGGATATGATGATAGGGAATGTAATTGTTGCTCTGGATGGTTAATAACATTAGATGATAGTGGAGATACTATAAAAGTATTAGACATACTATTGGAAAGTGAATTATTGGAAAAAGTAAATACAAGTGGTTACCCAATACCTGTCAATCTGGAACATTCACCTGTTGCAGGAGATTGCAGTGACCTTTATAGAGGTGTACTTTGCTTTGAATTTCGGTAATAAATCATCCTTGAATTGTCAACGATTAGATCTGAATCATGAATTGATTATTTAATTGAGTGATAATTAAATTTGTTTACAACTATAGTTAATTATTATTATCTGCCAACTAATTAACCCCAAAATACGTCTGTCAAAAACACGTCAGTTATATAACCATTTGATAAAATCGAATTGAAATTGAATTTTATATTTCTCTTCAAACACCTTTCGTTGTATTTTTTAAATCTTAATTTAATTTAATGAATATTTGTTTGGTAGTCAACTAAAAATGATGACGAATGACAGATGTTTGCGTCCCAACTTTTAAAGGAAAAAAACAAGTAGTTGATCGTTAGGAATTTATAATATGATAAAAATATATCATTTGATATTTTTCTTTTTTTCCTGATAAAGTCGGAAATTAGCACGAAAATTCAAACACGCCTATAAGTCGTAATCATACGAACCTAATTTTTTCAAGTGCTAAGATTTAAAAAACTAAGTAATTGGACAGCATTAAATTTAAAATAATGAAGAGTAGATTTTGTTGTCAATTGAGGCGTTGAAATGTGAGCTATGCCTTTCCCGATAGCTATCGGGAAGTGAATATTTCGACAACGAAAAGTGAGAACAAAAGATGCCTTCATAAATTATAGATAATTCTGTCCAATTACTTAAGGTTGTCGTTTTGGTATATATCCTCCCTTGGATTATCAAAATCAATCTCGAATTAGATATTTCACCAAACCAAAGTATTTTATGAAAAATCAATTTTTTACGCAAAACACAAACTATTGTTGGCGTACAAAATGGCGACATTACACTCAAATG
Organism: Saprospiraceae bacterium; assembly: GCA_020627965.1. Taxonomy (GTDB): domain Bacteria; phylum Bacteroidota; class Bacteroidia; order Chitinophagales; family Saprospiraceae; genus JAHDEO01. Next base: position 8,326 of record JAHDFX010000048.1, read on the forward strand.
TCTTTGCTGTTATGTATGTTAATAAGTTTTGTCGGTCAAACAAAAGCTCAGACATTGAGTGCTGTCGTGACTGATCTTAGTTGTGATCCGGCACCTTGTCCAGTAGGAGATGGTGCAATCGATCTAACTATCACAGGAGGTGTAGAACCATACCTGGTCGATTGGGAATTCAATGGCCAGAATTTGACACCACCTTGTGAGAATAATGCAAATTTTACCAATTTAAGTGGAACCAATGCAGATTTCACCGCAGGGCCAGTTGCTGCTGCTGTTAATGCAGAAGCTTACACACTTCAGGGAGCTACGCTTAGTGTAAGTGTACCCATTGTAAATGGAGGTGCAAGCATTGATGAAAATCAGATTAATGATAGTCAACTTAATGGAACTGTTGCTGTCCGTACAGGCGTAGACCACCAAGGTTTGACGCCTGGCGCCAATGCTGCGAATGTAACCCGTGTATGGTCATTCAGTAGTCCGGTATGTGATCTGACAATGTTCTTAAATGATATTGATCGTAACGATGAAGTTATTGTTAACGGAAGTCTCAATGGAGGTGCACCAATCGCATTGACCCCAGCAGATTTTTTCTTTTCTAATCCTGCACCTTGTGCCGATTACACAGCTACGAATACCTGGACGGCAAATTCTACCTGTAATCCACCCGTTGGTAATATTAGTAATTCAGATCAAGGAGGAGTGTTTATTACTTTTCCGGGATGTATTGATCAAATTGAAATCATTTTTTATGATTTTACAAGTGATGCTCCTGATGGTACGGAAGGTGGTTCTTATTCCGTCAATTTCCCGGATGATTGCCCGGAAGACTTAAGTTGCCTGGAAGATGGAGTTTATACTGTTGCTGTTACAGATGCTACAGGTACAGTGGTTACTGCATCTTACACCATACAAGCTATTGTATGTGGCTCTTGTACCATTACTGCTGATATAGATGAAATTTTATGTGATGAAACAACAGGAGGAATTGACATCACTGTTTCTGATTGCTTAGCACCTTATGATTTTTATTGGGAAGATGAAAATGGCGATCCACTTCCGCTGCCTGATCCATGTACACCTACAGATTGGGCAAATTTCCAGGCACTTGATGGACTTGGAGCTAATCCGGTAGGAGGACCTGATAATCTTATTGTTGAAAATGCTATTAATCATACGAATTTCACGATTCAGGGTGCAACAATGACCGTCAATCAGGCAGTATTCGGTGGCGGTGGTACCATTGATGAAGAAATTATTAATGATTCGCAATGGTACCCTTGCGTACAGGAATTGACCACAACCAGATTGTTGGTGGATTTCCAAATGACGCTTACATGCTGAGAAATATTACATTCGATCGCCCTGTTTGTGGTCTGGAGATGTTGTTGAATGATATTGATAATAATGATGTGGCTATTGTAAATGTAAAATCAAATGGTGTAACTATACCGCTTACAGCAGCCGATGTTTTATCTACAGGGGCTAATATAACGACTGTAGGTACCAACCAATTTGAATCTACAGTAGATGCAGGACTTAATAATACAGATGTTGGAGGTGTTTATTTCCAATTCCAGAATTGTATTGATGAAGTAGAAATTATCTTTTATGATGACCTGGCTGGACCAGGTGTAGCAGGTACAGAAGGAGGTTCTTATTCTATCAGTTTCCCACCGATCTGTGGGTATCCTGAAGATCAACCTGAATTAGAAGAAGGATGTTATACCGTGTATGTTACAGATGCTTCAGGTGCAGAAACTTCTGCCGAATTTTGTCTGGAGCTAACAGATGTTGAAGACCCTGTTTTAGTTTGTCCTGCCGATATTACGGTCTCGGCCGACCCAGGTTCTTGTACAGCAGTTGTTAGCTGGACTCCGCCAGTTCCTACAGATGATTGCCCTGATGTAATGATTACTTCCAGTACGGCTAATCCCGGCGATGCATTTCCAGTAGGAACAACGACAGTAACTTACGTGGCAATGGATGCCGCAGGTAATTCAGTCACCTGTAACTTTGAAGTTATTGTTGAAGATACTGAAGACCCTGAAATATTCTGTCCGGGTGATATTACGGTTTCTACAGATCCAGGTGCGTGTAGTGCAGTCGTTACATGGGTAACACCGCCACCAACTGTTACGGATAATTGCCCTAATCCTGCTATCACCAGTAGCACAAGCGATCCGGGAGATACTTTCCCGATAGGTACCACACAGGTTACATATACAGCAACAGATGCCGCAGGAAATACAGCAACTTGTAACTTTAACGTAACAGTTGAAGATACAGAAGATCCTAGCCTGACTTGTCCTGCTGATATTACAGTTAATGCTGCAATGGGAACATGTGAAGCAGTAGTTAGCTGGACACCTCCAATACCAGATGATAACTGCCCGGGAGTAATTATTATGGGAAGTAACTCGCCAGGAGAGACTTTCACCGTAGGAACAAGCACAGTAACATATATTGCAGTTGATGCTGCTGGTAATTCCACAACTTGTAGCTTCGTTATTACAGTAAATGATGTAGAGGCTCCGCCACTTTCTTGTCCTGTTAGTATTGTGGCTAATAATGACCAGGGAGTTTGTGGAGCAGTTGTTAATTGGACTCCGCCAGTTCCTGTAGAGGGTAGTTGCCTGGGAGGAGGTATTACCTTAGTTAGTGATTTTGATCCAGGAGATACCTTCCCTGTGGGTACAACAACTGTAACTTATACTGCTACAGATGACTCTAATAATAGTGCAACTTGTAGCTTTAATGTAACGGTTGAAGATACAGAGCCTCCGGTTTGGAGTTGTATTAATGATATTGCTGTTTCTAATGACCTGGGAGCTTGTAGTGCAACGGTTAGTTGGGTGAATCCTACAGTTACAGATAATTGTGGAGTAACTTCTTTCAGTAGTAATTTTAATTCGGGAGATACTTTCCCGCTGGGAACTACAACGGTCACTTATACTGCTGTTGATGCAGCAGGTAATTCAACTGAATGTAGCTTTAATATAATTGTAGAAGATACCGAAGATCCTGTATTAACTTGCCCGGCTGATATTGTGGTGTCTACAGCGTCAGGGCTATGTAATGCCACTGTTAGTTGGCCGCTGCCATCTATAGCAGATAATTGTAACGCTACTATCACAGGAAGTACTAGTACGCCAGGTACTATATTTCCTGTAGGAACAACAACAGTGACCTATACTGCTGAGGATGATGCAGGTAATTTTGTAACCTGTAGTTTTACGGTAACTGTCGAAGATAACGAAGCGCCTGAATTGACCTGCCCAGCTGACATAGTATTGGAAACTCAGCCAGGTGAATGTAACTTAGTCGCTGAATGGACTGTTCCTACTGCTACTGATAATTGTGGGGTAGCTTCTTTCTCCAGTAATTATAGCACTGGTGATTCTTTTCCTATCGGAACAACAACAGTTACCTATATTGCAGTTGATGCTGCGGGTAATTCAATGACTTGTAGTTTCGATGTTATAGTGAACGAGTGTGTAGGAACTACAAGCACTTCTACCGTAACCTTATTGTCAGATCAGGATATTTTTATTGGTACTAATGATACAGAAAGTTTTGCTGATAATGGTACTCAGAATTATACTGATCCTGCAACACCTTCTAATGCGATCTTATCTAATATCACACTTGAATTATTCTTCAGAGTAGATGGTGCTTCATGTGAAAGTGATATTGAAGTACAACTAACTGATCCGGCTGGTAATATTAATACCTTTACAAATGTATTTGGTACTTGTAATGGAACAGGATCATTGTATAATGTTGTTTTAAGTGTTCCGAGTGGGGCTACAACAGGCAGTATTGCCGACTGGGTAGCTGAATTTCGTGATACTAATGACCAAAATGCGGGTGCAGCTGAATATTCTGTAAGATTTGGACGCTTAATTTATGATGCAACTGTAAGTAGCTCATGTGCTGATCCTATTATTGTTAATTGCCCTGCGGATATTATTCAAACAGCAGATGCAGGTATGTGTAGTGCAGATATTAGTATTCCTGTGCCAGTATTTGGTACAGATTTTACGGATTGTACTAATGCAACAATTACTAATAATTATACAGGCACATCGGATGCTTCAGGAACTTATCCTGTAGGTACAACTACCGTAACATGGACGGTGATAGATGCGCAAGGTAATACGACAACCTGTACACAGACAGTTATCGTTAGTGATGATGAGAACCCAGTGGTGACTTGTCCTGCTGATGTAACTGTAGAGACAACGCCAGGCATGTGTACTGCAACTGCTATGTGGATGTTACCTACGTTCTCTGATAATTGTGGAGCTTCCATTACTAGTAGTAGTCATAATCCAGGTGATGATTTCCCAATTGGTACAACAACTGTAACTTATACGGTTGAAGATGCTAATGGAAATATGATTTCTTGCAGCTTTAATATAATTGTTAATGAATGTACAAATGGAGGTGGTGTAACGGAAACAGAAACCATTACACTAATCTCTGATCAGGATTTATTTGTTGGTAGTGCGGATGCTGAAAGCTTTGTTAGTAATGGTAATTATATGTTTGCCGATCCTGCTACACCTGCAAGTGCAGTCTTATCTAATATCACACTACAATTATTCTTCCGTGTAAACGGCGCTTCTTGTGAAAGTGATATTGAAATCCGCTTGACAGATCCTACCGGAAATGTAAATGTATTTATGCCATTTACAACTTGTAATGGTTCTGGACCTTTATACAATACTATCCTGAATATACCTTCAGGTAATACAACAGGTAATATTGATAACTGGGTGGTAGAATTTAGGGATACTAATGACCAAAATGCCGGTGCAGCTGAATACTCAGTTCGTTTCGGACGTTTGATTTATGATGCTACAACGACCACAGGTGGTGGTGGATGTGCAGATCCTGTTATTGTGAACTGTCCTGCTGGCATCAGTATGTTGGCTACTTCAGGTATATGTGGAGCAGATGTTACAATTTCTGAACCAATGTTTGGAGTGGATTTTACGGATTGCTTCAATGCGACAATTACAAATGATTATACAGGAACTTCTGATGCATCAGGCTTTTACCCTGTCGGTACTACTATGGTAACATGGACGGTGACAGATGAGCAGGGTAATACCGCTACTTGTACGCAAACAGTAAGTATCATAGATACACAAGAACCAACCTTGACTTGCCCAGCTGATGTAACTGTAACAACAACACCGGGTACTTGCGATGCAATAGCTTCATGGACATTACCTGTTGTTGGAGATAATTGTAATGCTACGATCACTTCCAACTCCCACAACTCTGGCGATGTATTCCCAATTGGAACAACTACTGTAACTTACACAGCAACTGACGATTCAGGTAATACGGCTACTTGTACTTTTGATGTGATTGTAGAAGAATGTGGTAGTGGTGGAGCTACGGTTAGCACCGAAACATTGATTAGCGATGCTGATATTAATGTGGGCAATACAGATACTGAGAGTTTTGCTGATAACGGTACTTATACATTTACTGATCCGGCAACACCAGCAAATGCAACATTGTCAAATATTACACTTGAATTGTTCTTCAGAGTGGATGGCGCTTCTTGTGAAAGTGATATAGAAGTACAATTGACAGATCCGGCTGGTAATGTGAATGTATTTACACCATTCGCTACTTGTACAGGCTCAGGACCACTATACAACATAGTGCTGAATGTACCTTCAGGAAGCACAACAGGTGCTATAGCTGATTGGGTAGCAGAATTTAGAGATACGAATGATCAAAATGCAGGAGGTAGAGAATATTCAGTACGCTTCGGTCGATTAATATATGATGTCTCTGTTCCTACAGCTGGCGGATGTGCCGATCCTGTTATTGTGAATTGCCCTGCTGATGTAAATATTGATGCTGAACCAGGGTTATGTGGTGCTGAGGTGATTATACCAGTACCAGTATTTGGCGTAGATTTCACGGATTGTACAAGTGCAATTATTACCAATGATTATACTGGTACAGCTGATGGTTCTGGTTTTTATCCTGTAGGTGCAACAACAGTAACCTGGACAGCAATCGATGCACAGGGTAATACAGTTACCTGTATGCAGATGATTACAATTACAGCTACACAAGATCCTACCATCGTTTGTGGAGGAGATAGAGAAGTAGCAATTGACGGTGGCGCTTGTGAAGCTGTGGTATTCTGGAATGAACCAACTGCTAGTGATAATTGCGATGTTACATTAACGAGTGATTTCAGTTCTGGCGATACTTTCCCAATAGGAACAACAACTGTAACCTATACAGTCACAGATGCTTCTGGCAATGCGGCTACTTGTAGCTTCGATGTTATCGTTACTGATGATGAAGCGCCTATGATGTTATGTCCTGCTGATATTAGTGTTTCTAATGATGCCGGATTATGCTCAGCAGTAGTAACTTGGCCAGCACCAATGACTAGCGATAATTGTCAGGGAACTACATTGACCAGTAGTCATAATTCAGGTGATGTGTTCCCTGTTGGAACTACTACAGTCAGCTACACAGCCACTGATGCTTCTGGAAATACTGTAACCTGTAGTTTTGATATAGAAGTAACTGACGATGAAGCACCTACTGCAACTTGTCCTGCAGACGTTGTAGTACCTGTTGATATGGGAGCGTGTTATGCTGCGGTATCATGGCCACTACCTACTTTTGCAGATAATTGTGGTGCAGCTGCTATCAAATTTAGCAGTCATGAGATCGGTGATGTTTTCTTGGTTGGGACTACCACCGTGAGTTACACGATAGTAGATGAGGCTGGAAATACAACTTCTTGTTCTTTTGATGTAACAGTAGAAGACAACATTGCACCGAAGGTAACTTGTCCTGCTGATATTGTAGTGGGTACAGATACTGGAATGTGTGAGACCATTGTTGATTGGTTAGAACCAACAGCTACTGATAATTGTGAAGCTACGATTACAAGCAGCTCTCATAATCCTGGTGATACATTCCCAGTAGGAACAACAACAGTAACTTATACCGTAACAGACGATGCAGGCAATACAGGTACTTGTAGCTTTGATGTAACAGTTGAAGATGACGAAGCACCTATGATAACTTGTCCTGCTGATATTACAGTACCAAGTGTTGCCAGTTGTGGAACTAATGTAAATATGCCTGAACCTACGTTTTCCGACAATTGCCCTGGAGTAACCATAAGTAGTTCTGCTGGTTCTGGTGATTTCTTCCCTGTAGGTACAACAACAGTAACCTGGACAGCAGTAGATGCTGCCGGTAATACAGCTACTTGTTCATACAATATTATTGTTGAGGATGTAGTACCGCCTTCAATAACTTGTCCTGCTGATATTACAGTAGATACAGATGCAGGGCAGTGTACTGCAACTGTAAACTGGACTCCACCAGTGGCTACGGATGATTGTACGATCTCTATCCTGACGAGCACACATCAGCCAGGTAGCGTCTTCCCATTAGGAACGACTACAGTCACTTATTTGGCATTGGATGAATCAGGGAACCTGGCACAGTGTAGCTTCGATGTTACAGTAGAAGATAACGAAGCTCCTTCAGTGACTTGTCCTGGTGACCTCACCGTCATTAACATACCTGGACTGTGTGGTGCCGATGTAGATTGGGTAGCACCAACAGCTATAGATAATTGTAATGCTTCTATTACAGGTAGCTCTCATAATCCAGGTGATTTCTTCCCTGTAGGAACAACAACTGTTTCTTATACAGTGACAGATGATGATGGAAATACAGCAATTTGTGAATTTGATATTACAGTGCTGGATAATGAGGAGCCTGATTATAATTGTCCTGCGAATATTGTAGTATCAGCTGATCCGGCAACATGTGAAGCAATTGTCAACTGGACAGTACCAGTGCCATCAGATAATTGTAATGCTATGATCGGAGGAAGCTCACACAATCCAGGCGACGTATTTCCGCTGGGTACGACAGAGGTGGAATACCTGGCTATTGATGATGCTGGTAATTCTATGGCATGTACATTCCTGGTAACGGTTGAAGATACTACACCTCCTGTCATTCTGGATTGTCCTGAAGATATTACCATTGATGGTATTCCCGGTGAATGTGAAGGTGTTGCTATCATACCTATAATGGATTCATTTACGGATTGTCAGGATGGGCTTGTCGTTTCAAATGATTTCAATGGAAGTTCCAATGCATCTGATATTTATCCTGTTGGCACAACAAGTGTAATATGGACAGTTACAGATGCTAGTGGAAATACAGCAACTTGTGAGCAATCAATTACAGTATTACCTATTGATTTGGTGGAAGATCAAGTGCTTGTTACTGATAAGGATGTATTTGTCGGTGCTTTAAATACAGAAAGCTTTGATGATAATGATAGTATTCTTATCGTTGATCCGGGAATCCCGGCAAATGGTACTGTAGGTACTGTACTTCTTGATTTCTTCTTCCGCGTAGAAGGTAATTCTTGTGAGCGTGATGTAGAAATGGAGTTAACTGATCCGGCGGGTAATATTACGATATTCTCTGCTCCGGTCAGTACTTGTACGCAGACAGACCAAATATTCCAGTTCTTATTACCAGCAGCGTCTGTACCAACAGCTGCATCTGGCGGGGGGACATGGAAATTACGCTTCCGTGATATACTAGATCAAAATGCAGATACTACTATCGATCCAATGACAGGACTTCCACTGTCTATAGAATATTCGGTAAGATTTGGACGTTTAACCTACGAAGTAACGGTTCCGCCTAATTGTGGACCAGGCTTCACCGGTGATGACAATGATTCTGTCGATGAAATTGAAGTTGGCGGACCTGTACTTGAAGAAGAGGAATCATCTGAGCAGATTGAAAATAATATGGTATTGTATCCGGTACCAACTTACGACATTCTGAATATTGAATATACTTCAGATGCAGAAACTCGTGCTGATATGCAGGTTATCAATAGCCAGGGAAGCTTGATGATGACTCAGGAGATTTATCTGTATGAAGGATTGAATCGCATTGAATTGGATGCTACCGGCTTATTGGCAGGTACATATTACTTGAGAATTATGAGAGCTGATGGTGTAGTAACGGTGAAACCGTTCGTGAAAATTACGCCTTAAGCGATAAATTACATGTTATGAATGAGCCGGAAATCTGAAGAGATTTCCGGCTTTTTATTTTGACAACCATTGGTTTAGCAAAACTTGATTGCCCGATAAATTTCCTATAACATAGCTCTTCGACGCTTTAATAGCTAGAGATTCGTTGAGTATTTCTCGTTTTACACCTGATCTGCCGATGTAATCAGAGTGGACAAAATAATTGTTTGTACCATCTTTGACAACAAAACCAACATGATAGTCCAGCCCTAGTATAAAAATTTCTTGTTCTGCCTGTCGGCTTAGATATTGTTCGAGTTTTTCGATTGAATTATATCGCTCTGCACGCCCATTGGTACATAGTTTTTCTACAATCACAGAAGCAGCTTGCTGTGCCAGTTTATAACGTTGTAATTGTACGCCCATATCTCTCAGTGTTGTCGTAACAAAGTAACCACAGGCAATATCTCCCTTTCTGGGCGTATCTGTATGCCCATTAAAGTCCCAGGTAGTACCCATCCAATAATGAAAAATAGAATCATTCAGCATGTCAAAAAAATACTGCCGACCTGCTATAGGCTCCTGAGCATAATTGGCTTTTTGTTCTTTGATACGCTTCTGTAAATGTTTGTATTGTTTAATGTGTGCCAGCGTATCAAATTTGACTTTAAGGATAGGTAATGATGGCGCTAGGGGAGGAGTTTGGTCGGGACTGTTTTTACAGGACAAGAATACAGATAAAACGATTAAAAAATAGAACCTTTTCATAGAGGTGTGATTAATTACCACTTAATTGATTGACCAATGTTTTGTGCTAATGCATTTTTGTAAATTAATTCAGCAGCAAATAAATCAAATACTGCTGAACCAACAGATTTAAAAAGGGTAGTATTTTCTTGCGGGTCTTGCAGCATAATGTTTTTTTCAAGAAAAGATACAAGCGTATTAATCTGTTTTTCCTGCAAATAACCTTTTCTTAAGGGAATGACTAAATCACCGGATTCTAATTTGGCATGTAGCGTATCTACATAGACTTTATCCACAAGTTGACTGATAGCATCTGGTAATTCCTGCATATTGGGACGATAGGAACCTACTGCAAGAAAATGTTTTCCTTTAAGCAAATTTTTATCATTAGGAAGAACAGGTTTCGGAGAAGTTGTGGCAGTAATAACTAATTCAGAGACTCTAAGTAATTCGTTGATATTTTGAACATTATGTACTTGTATGGTAGGAAAATATTGTTGAAATTTTTCTGTGAAGATGTTGATTTTCTCTTTACTTCGATTGAAAATAATAACCTCATCTACACATTTCCGTATACTACAGGCAAACAAAGCTTGATAAAGCCCTTGTACACCAGTTCCTACGATGCCAATTTTTTTTATTTTTTTTGGAACCAGACATAAAACGCTCAAACCGCCCACAGCACCCGTTCTCAGAGCAGTTACTGCCTTAGCATCGAGTATAGCAAGTGGTTTACCTGTGTCACTATCGTTTAAAATTAACGTCCCAAAGATACTAGGTAACTGTTGTAAATGATTGTCAGGAAAAACAGTGACAAGCTTTGTACTGAAATGATGTTTTCCAATGCAAGGCATAGTCAATAAGGTGTTTTTACCAAAGTCAATATGAGAACGTTCGGGGTTCTTAACTTCTTCATAATGATGCGCTAAGATCGCAGACTTCATGCTTTCGATCAAGTCATTAAAAGATACAGCCCGATGAATGTCTTTATTGTTGAGAAAAAGCATGGTTTAAATTAAAATATTTGAAAGATAGTTGGCTTACAAAGTACGAGTTGGCACTTAGTTTGTAATTATCTTTGTGGAAAATTGACTTCAAAATTACGAGAAATTTAAAAGGCATTATAACTCTTGATGAATATGAGAAAATTAATTGTACTGATATTGGGGCTGTTTGTATGGATGAATACATCTTTTACTCAGTCAAATGGAGAAGATGAAATCATTATAAAATGGGAAAAAGAGATCGGTGGTGGTCAGGAAATTGAGGCAATTAAAGAAGAAGGAGAAGACGATATTGATTTTCTCAATAAAAATTATGACCTCAATGAGGTTAGTATAGATGACGTAATCATTATACGGACTGATCCGGCTAAAAAGGAGGAAGAAGAACCAGTCACAGAAGCTGACGTTTTTGTAGAACAAGTTCAGGAAGCCCCTATAGCCTCATCCTCAAACAGAGCAGTAAGTTCTAGTGGTAGTCGTGCATCTTCTTCTAAAAGTACTTCATCTTATCGACGTACAAGCAAACGGAAACGAAGCTGGAATTACGGACGGATTAAGAAAATGAAACGCAAGCCAAGATTAGGCAGAAAAAGCCGTGGATGTCCTAGATTTTAATGAGTTTTATCTGCCAATTCCCTGACCTTTTCAGTAAGCCAGGGTTTGTTACTCAAATATTCATAAGCATTGATCTTACTCCTTAATCTATCCAATTTGTCAGTATTGCTTTTACCTTTACTACGAATACGCTCAATTTGCCTTAATACGATCGCAAAATTGACATAGGCTTTCTTTAGTCTGCCTGCCATACCTTTCTGAGAGTGAATGAATTCTTTAAACGATTTGCATAAAGCATCAAAAGCTATCTCTTCACCCAATTCATAATAACTCCTCAATAAAATAGTTTTTCTGCCGAGTTCAAACGACAGATCCATCTTATCCATTTCATTGAGGTGATACATCGCATCCTTATAATTGCTTTGGTAGAAGGCAAGTGTACCTTTATTGAAATGATATATACTTTCCCGTATTTCCGGTTGTACGAATTTAGTATGAGATTCAATAAAATGATTGGTCCATTCAAATTCGCCCAATTGAGAACCCAAAGCAACAATATTTTTGATCAATTGCGGAGAAATATATTTTTTAAAGAATAAATTACCTTGTTCTGCTTGTGTTTTTTGGATGATGAATAGTGTTTGCATATACTGCGTTTCACCTTTTACAATTTTTGTTACACAGAAATTAGCTAATGTCTTATAAATATCATCTAGCGTCTCTCTGGATATTTGATCTTGATATTTATCAATTAAATACAATAAACGCTGAAAATGATTTTCGTTATCCTGTTCTTTTAGGCTTAAAAGCGTTGTGTAAAACAAGTCAATAAGCGGGTTGTTTTGCATATTGCCAATACGAACTAATTCCATGATCTGTTGCAACATCTCCTCATCATAACTGATCGGCTCCATAGTTTCCCTATTGGCTACTTCATAAGACAGCCTAAGACGTTCTATTATGTAAAACTTGTCTAATGCATCAATGTTTTCCAAGAGCAAAGTTTGAGCATTTTTATCTCGAGAAAAAAGACTATGCTGATATTTGTCACTAGTCAATAAATACTCTTCAAAGTAGAATTGTAAGCCTTTTTTAGAAATGTGCAGACGATCTTTTTCAGAAGTTTTTAAAATACTATTTGCATAATCAAGTTGTTGGTGAGTCATGAGCCCTTCTATAAGTAAATGCTTTTTCACATACTTATGCTTATGTAAAGTTTCTAAAGTAATAAATTCTTCAAGAAGCCGGGTGAGTTTGCTTATAACTACATCTAAAGTATGTATTTTTTTTATATCTTGCAAAAGCGTTTGTAGTAACCTTTCCTTGTTAAGATGCTCTAAGTTCTGGTTGTCATAGTATACTCTGATAACCTCAAAAACTATTAAACACTGACGACTTCTATTGTGGTAAGGAGATTGAATGAAGCGCTCAAAATGCTTCATATCATTAGCGGAAAGGGTGTTGAGAAGTTTAATTAAACGACTTTTTATCATTTTTATTTATATAATAGCTATCTGGCTAAGGGTAGTTGAATGTCAATTGATGAAAATTTAGATAGACACTAAGAAAGATATAGTTTAAAAAAAAGGCTTTTTTTACTAAAAAAAATAATCAAGCACCTGTAAAATAAAACATTGTACACGTTTTTGAAAACAAATTTAATATTTTTTTAATTTAATTTAATTGCTTTAAACGTTTTTTATTACACTGGAATCAACGTATTTTTGAATTACTCACTTAATAATATGATCTATCTTTTTTGATAGTTTTTTCAAAAATACATTTGATTCTTTCCTAATTAAATGTGTGCCATGATTTTCCCTACGCCTTTAGTCAAACTCATGGTGTTTTTGATATTCTATGGAATATCAGTAAACATCTATTGTCAAAAAGATACCCTTTCAGAACAATTAGAATACGTTGAATTACTTGTCAATTTTCAAGAAGAGACACTAATTCAGAGAAATGCATTACTTAAAGAACAAAGAGTAATCGTCGAGAAAAAATTTCAAAATTCAAATACTGAACTTTGGAAGATACCTTTAGAAACGAATAAGAATAACAATAATATCCATAGTGCAACGGCAGCTACTATAGCTAGAGTGAACAGTCTACCCGGTGTTCTGTATGCCGAACCTAACTATGACATTGAAATACTGGGGATACCTAACGATCCAGAATTTTACCGGCTTTGGGCATTGCAAAACTTTGGTCAAGAAGCTGGGCTAGTAGGTGCAGATATCAATATAATCCCTGCATGGGATGTAACTACCGGTAGTACAACAACTACCGTCGGAATACTTGATACCGGGATAGACTGGTCACACGAAGACTTAGTTGACAACATTTGGCAAAACCTGTCTGAAGATGCAGATGGAGATGGGCATGTGTTGGAATGGTCTAATGGACAGTGGGTCTTTGACCCAGGTGACCTTGATGGTATTGATAATGATAATAATGGCTATATCGATGATTTGGTCGGCTGGGATTTTGTCAATAATGATAATAATCCATTTGACGATCACGGACATGGAACACATGTAGCCGGAATTATAGGAGCCAAGGGCAACAACGGAATAGGAACTACTGGTGTTGCCTGGAATGTTAGTCTCATAGCACTCAAAATATTCGATGCAACAGGAGGCGGAACAGTAAGTGCGGCAAAAGAAGCACTCGAATATGCCCTTGAAATGAACGTGCCGCTGAGTAATCACAGTTGGGGAACACTGGAAAACTCAATGGCGTTTGAAGAAACAGTGGAACTGGCTCTAAGTAAAGAACATTTACTGATAGCAGCGGTAGGTAATGAAGGTATAAACAACGACTTATTCCCATTATATCCGGCTAGCTACAGTCAGGAAAATATAATAGCAGTTACTGCCACCAATAGGCAGGATGCTTTGACGATATTCTCTAATTATGGAGAAAACTCTGTGGATATCGGAGCGCCGGGTGGGGGAATTTATAGTACCTTACCCGGCAATTTTTACGGGCTGCGTTCAGGTACTTCTATGGCAGCTCCTTTCATAACTGGTACACTCGCATTAGCACTCAGCACTTGCGAAAAAACAGGACTTGAACTGAAATCAGACCTTCTTACTTCCACCAATTCCTTACCAGCATTAAAAAACAAAACACAGTTTGGCCGACTAGATGCAACAGCTTTTCTAAATACAGTGATGAGGCCTTCTGCAGATTTTAATCATATCCCTTTTGATACATTGCATATTGAGCTATCTGCTAGTATACCCAATGAATCAGCTGATTATACTTGGGATTTTGGCGATGGAAATGTGCAAAATGATAGCTTTTTTGTTAGTCATACCTATAGTGAATCCGGATATTATACAGTTTGCCTGACTGTAGAGGCTGAATGTGGAGGACAGGAGTATTGTAAAGATATTTATGTCAGTACTGGTAATGTAACACCTGATTGTGCACCCGATTGGACTCAGTTTGTAAACGGAGATTATATTCTTTCCATTGCTGAGGATACAAAATATATATGGGCTGGTAGTACAGGAGGAGTGACCAGAATAAGTAAAACAAATCAAACTTATGAATTTCTGACTAGTAGAAATTCAGACTTGCCTCATAATCGTGTTAATGTTATCGAAGTAGATGCAGAGGGAGTCAAATGGATAGGAACTGAGCAAGGAGGTTTGGCCCGCTTTGATGGTTCTGGCTGGACGATATTCAATACCGAAAATTCTGGATTACCGCACAATAATGTTAGTGCTATTGCCAGTGATGAAGACGGAAACATATGGATTGCTACCAATGGAGGAGGCTTGGCAAAGTTTGATAAACAAAGTTCCTGGAGCGTCTATAACTATGATAATGCTAACCTTATACCAAATGACCTGAGTGATGTAGAGGTCGTTTCACCATTTCAAATTTATGTCAGCTCATTTACTCAGGGTGTCTGGGATTTGTTTTCAAATACTGGATGGCAAACAGGCAATTCGGATATTCCAGCGAATACGGTTCTGGATATCTATTATGAAAATTCAACAAATAAACTGTGGATAGCTACAAATAATGGACTGGCAAATAGAAGTGCAGTTGGCAATTGGCAAATATACACGACAAACAACTCAGGACTGACCAGTAATAATATATTAAGCATCTCGATTGATCGTACTACAGGAGTGAAATGGATTGGTACAGATACAGGTATCCATGAGCTAGATGGTATGGCTTGGATGTTTAATGATAATGCTTCTACAGGAGGAGCTATCCTGAGCAATAAGGTTAATGCCATCTTAACTACTTCAGGCGGTGTATGGCTGGGAACAGATCGCTCTCTTAGTCATTATGATAATACTGCCTGGTCGAGTATGACTAATCTGAACTCACCAATACCAGACAATAGAGTGAACGATGTCGAAGAAGATGTAAATATGAATGTATGGGTGGCTACCGAAGCTTGCCTGGCACTATACAAAAATGATAACTGGACCATGTATACCCCTTTTAATTCGCTTTTGCCAGATGAATTTATATATACTTTACTGGCGGATGATAATTATATGTGGGTAGGTACTGCAAACGGTTTATTACAAGCCAATATCAATGATTTGTCAGGATCTGGCTGGCAAGTATATACTGGTGGAATACTCAGTAGCGAAATCCTCTCCATTACAAAAGATGGCGCGGATAATTTATGGCTGGGCACCAAAGAAAATGGTATTGCAGTATATAATGGAAATACCTGGACTTATTATAATACAGCTAATTCCAATCTGCCTGTTAATAACATCAATAAAATAACTTACGATGCGATTCAGGATGTGATTTGGATAGCAACTACAGCAGGTCTTGTAAAAGCAGATGGAAATAATTGGGAAGTATTTGATAATAATTCCGGTATTCCCAGCCTGGAAGTCAGGGATATAGATGTTGATGAGACAGGATTGAAGTGGCTTACTTTTCGCAATACATTAGCGAACTTTGATGGACTAGACTGGACAGTTTATAATGAGCTGACATCAGGTATCCCGACTGAGATTAATACATTTACTATAGATGAAAATGGCGATAAATGGCTGGGAACGGCAGAAGGTTTATCCCGTTTTACGGAAGATAATTCTTCTTTATACACAATAAATAATTCGGGTTTGCCGGATAATGATGTTCGTGCTGTAACCATTGATGCAGCAGGTAATCGATGGATAGCTACTTCCGGTGGATTAGGGAAATTAACTGAACTATCTGCCTTATTTCGTTATGATAAATTAATGGCTTGTGGTAATAATGAACTTAGCTTTAACAGTCTTTCAAGCGGAGCAGAGCAACAACGCTGGTATGTAAATGGAACATTAGTCGGACAGGGGCCAGAGCTTACTTACACATTTCCCGAAAAGGGTAATTATGAAGTACAACTGACTATTATTAGTGATACTGATTGTACGGCTTCTTTTACAGAAAAAATAGGTATTGGAGATGAAGCCATTGATTTGGAATTGGAGCCAGCCGTGGAAGTCTGCGATGATTTTATTGATATAAAAGCAAATGTAGACCATATGAAAGTCTACTTATGGTATAAAGATGGACAGCTACTAGGTAATGAACAAGTATATCGTGCCAAAGAATCGGGAACATATTGTTTAAAAGTAACTGACTGGTGCGATAAGCAAAAAATAGATACGACCGAAATTTTCATAAATACAGATTGTGTATGGCCTGGAGATACCAATGATGATGGTATTGTAGATGCAAGAGACGTGTTGCCAATAGGGAGAACGTATAATGCCTTGACCGACCCTCGTACTAATGCTTCCATGAGTTGGGAAGGACAAGCTGCTCCACCGCCTTTACTTGATGGTGCAGCAGCTACTTATGCCGATGCCAATGGCAATGGTTTAGTTAATAATACTGATGTAGATGTTATAACTACAAATTACGGATATCTACATGGAGATATTCAGCCAGAAACATTGCCTGAAGAGGCTTTGGCTGGATTGCATATAGAAGTAGAAGAAGCCTCTATTTTTGATGGTACAAATGAATTAGAATTCAAGATTGTCCTGGCTGGTGAAGGCTTAACTCTAGCACCTTCTTATGGTATAGCTTATTCATTTATTCACAATAGTAATCAGGCAGAGATAGATTTTTCCAATACTTATCTGGCTGCTGATAATAGCGATGTGATTACTTTCCAGCAAGATTGGCTCGGACAACAGGCGGATATAGCGATTACTCGTACCGATTTGGTAGATATACTGGACTACGGAGAAACGGCTGGTGTAATAACTTTACAAGATCTGCCCACAAGTGCAACTGCCAATGTCAATTATACTTATAATTTCCGACTTGAAAATATTCAATTGCTGGATAAGTTTGGTAATGATATTCCCGTAAAGGGCTACGATATTACAGTTGCTCGCAATGAAAACAGCCCAATGGCAGTAGTTGTAGAAACCAGTAGTTATACCTGTCAGGAAATGGGAACCGCAGACATTCAGGTGTATGGAGGAACAGCACCGTATACTTATGAATGGGAAACGGGAGCGATCAGTCAAAATATAGAAGGTTTACTACCGGGCGTTTACCAGGTAACGGTTACAGATATGGAAGGCTTTGTACAAGTAGGAGAGGGGCGTATTATGGATCAATACGGACTGCATGTAGAAACTCAGACCATACCGGAAACCGGAGGCTTGGCAAATGGGGCAGCTAGTGTAAATGTAGCAGGAACGGATAATTTTACTTGTGAATGGAGTAATGGCTATGCTTTGCCTTCTATTGGTGGATTGGAAGCAGGGATTTATACAGTTACGGTAACCGATCAGAATGATTGTTCGGTAGCAAAAGAAGTCCTGGTTGCTGGCGAACTTTATTTACTTCCCAAGGTATTGCTGGAAGGTGCTTATGATACGATTTCAGGCTTAATGAACAATCAGTTATTGGAGCTTGGGGTTTTGCCTTATGGTTCGCCTTATCAAACAGGCGAAATGTCTTCAAATGATATATTCAATGCAGCTTCCGCTAATGATGAAATGGTGGATTGGTTAATGATAGAACTCCGGCATAAACAGGACACCAGCCTGATTAGCCGCCAGTCTGCATTACTCCAACGAGATGGTGATGTACTTGGTGCTGATGGTACACCATTGATATTCAGAAACATAGTGCCAGATGATTATTTCATTTTTATTCGTCATCGCAATCACCTGAGTATGCTTTCAGCAAATCCTGTTTCGCTTAGTCGTAATTTGACTGAATACGAGTTATGGTATGCAGATGAATATGAAGAACTCCCGCCAGGTATCAAAGAACTTGGTTTTAATAGTGGCTTATATGGCTTAAAAACAGGGAATGTCCGGGATCATATCCTTGATGCAAATGAGGATGTCAATGCAAATGATAAAATTGAATGGTCAGGTTCCAATGGACTATTTAAAGTATACGCACCAAGCGACTTTAATATGGATGGAGACGT
The DNA here is from genome assembly GCA_020627965.1 of Saprospiraceae bacterium. Lineage (GTDB taxonomy): Bacteria > Bacteroidota > Bacteroidia > Chitinophagales > Saprospiraceae > JAHDEO01. The sequence continues at coordinate 27,147 of JAHDFX010000048.1, forward strand.
AAATGGCTATGATAAATCTATGTGGAAAAAGAATAACGGAACCTTTAATCAGATGCCTGATAATGAGTGATTTAGTGAAATGCCCCACACGAAGCATCGTGTGGGACAAGGATAATAATGAACACAATTTTATATAGTTTTACTGTCTGGTGACTGATGCTAATGATGAGAGTTTTCAACTTACGCGTTTGAGAAATTTATTTTCACCAGCCACCAGACAGAAATTTATTTTCTGGTATATTCTAAATATTTGTTTAATTCACGTTTTACAATAGGAGCAAGAATCAATAAGCCCAGCATATTGGGAAAAATCATAGCAAAAACCATGGCATCTGAAAACTGGATTACTGCATCTAGCCCTGCTGCTGCTCCGATAATGATAAACAGGCAGAATACGATTTTATAAATGATGATAACCTTTTGGCTCCTGCCAAATAAGTACATACAAGCCTGCAATCCATAATAAGACCAGGACAGCATCGTCGAGAAGGCAAAAAGCACCACCGCAACTGCCAATACATAAGGAAACCAGGAAAATACAGAAGCAAAAGCATTGGAAGTCAATTCTATACCTGCCCTTATGCTGGTATCATCCCCAATATTCAGGTACTCACCAGTAATCACGATCACCAAAGCAGTCATGGTACAAACAACCACCGTATCAATAAATGGCTCTAATAAACCAACCAAACCTTCGCTTGCAGGATATTCAGTACGAACGGCCGAATGGGCAATAGAGGCTGAACCTACACCTGCTTCATTAGAGAAAGCTGCTCGTTGAAAACCTTGTATCAGTACACCCACAAAACCACCCAAACCTGCCTGTGGAGTGAAAGCTTCCGTAAAAATTTTACCGAAAGTAGCAGGAATCATGTCAATATGAAAAATAAGGATAACCAAAGCTGCCAATACATAAATGCCACACATTAAAGGGACAATTTTCTCTGTTGTGGTTCCAATTCGTTTAATACCGCCAATAATGACAATACCGACCATAATTGCCATAATTACACCATAAATAAAACCACCATAACCAGATTCCACGCCCAATACACTCATGAGTAATTGAGCCGACTGATTGGCTTGAAACATATTGCCGCCGCCAAAAGAACCCATCATACAAGCTACAGCAAAAAAGCCTGCCAATGCTTTGCCTAAGGTCGTCCAACCTCGCTCCTTAAGCCCTTTGCTCAGGTAATACATCGGACCGCCATATACAGTCCCTTTATCGTCAGTTTCCCGATAATAAACACCAAGCGTACACTCCGTAAACTTAGAAGACATGCCCAGTAAACCAGCGATAATCATCCAAAACGTAGCACCAGGGCCACCCAGAGAAATAGCAATGGCGACACCAGCTATATTGCCTAGCCCGACGGTTGCAGATAATGCTGCCGTCAATGCCTGAAAATGACTGACTTCGCCAGATATATGGTCTGCTTGAAGTGTTTGTAAATTATCACTTGCCCTGGCTGGCTTTGCTGGCGTATGTTTGCCCCGAACGACATCTATTGCCAATTTAAAACGAGTGATATTGACAAACCTAAAATAGACCGTAAATATACTGGCGCCCAGCACTAAAACGATCAGGACGATGGGGATAGAATGACCAGCTATATTGATCGGGGTCATAACAGTATTAAAGAGCCATTCAGAAACGGGCTGCACCCAGCTGTTTATACGATTATCCAGCCCTTCTGTCTGGTCTTGTGCCTGGCTTAGTACAGGCATAACAAGCCCGATTACTAAAGCCATGGCTTTTAGTATTAATGTTCTCATAATATATTTTATTGAATCCGGTGTGTGTAAAGTAGCCAGGCCTGCAAATGAGTGTGGGCCTGGCTATGAGAGTTCAACTTTTAATTTTACTTAATTTCTTTTTCCGCCGATTTTGCTGGGAGATTTTTTGGGTAAAGATGAGCGGTTTCCTCCAATTTTGCCGGAAGGCTTTTTAAAGACAGATGGAATGTTTTTACCGATCTTACCTGGCGACTTCTTTGACATATTCGGGCGATGTGGAGGAACATCCTTTGGTTTCCCTGCACGATCAGGAACTTCATCAATAGTTGCTGGTGGTGTCGCAGGAACACTTGGTTGACCACCTCTGTCGGGTTTGTCTTCGATAGTTGCCGGCTCATAAATTGAGGGTTCATATGCTGGAGGGCAAGACGGATTATCATCATTCCAGTTGTCGCCGTCGTTATTGTCATTCCAGTTATCATTAACCGGCGGCGGCGGCGGCGGAGTAGAAGGAACAGGATAAGAAGGTGGACAGGGTGGGGGAGGCACTGTACTGCATCCTCCTAATTCGCCCATCAATATATCAAAAAAGATAGAACCTCTATTACAATCTCTTCGTCTGCGTTCACGGCGTTCTCTACGTTCGATACGCTCACAATCGCAATTACAATCACAGTCGTCTTCCTGTATTCTGTTTTGCTTACGCTTTCTATCCAGTTTTATAGATACGCCAAGATTATAACTTAGTGCATCATAATCGCTACTGACTGCGGGATTAAGTACTTCACGTTGATTATCAATAACGTCTTCCATGTCGATATAAGACATTTCAGGAGTATGGGTGTAGGCAGCTCTAAAGTTAATAGCTACACGCTGAGATACAGGCACCTGAACGCCAGCTCCGACACCATACCCCCACTGTCCGTTGGTAACGACTCCATTCCATTGGTCGGTATAGCTATCGTCATAATAATCATATTCTTCTGTATGGTAACCACTCGTGAAAATATTACCACCCACAAAGCCATCAATAAAAGGATGCACGGGGAGCGCCTGATATTTTAAACGTACCAACCCGTTCATAGCAATTGCCATATTCGTAGGGCGATAAATTTCCTCATACCCAGGGTTAGTGTAGATCGTATATCTACCGGATTTTCCGCTGCCCTGCACACGTCCTTCCAAGCCCCATTGGAAAACAAAAGGTTTGCGATTGGAAGTCAGGTCACCATAGCCAGCTAAAGATAAACCAATGGCATCTTTGTAATGATTAGCATCCAAATCCATTAGGGGACAAGTGAGTGTACCATTAATTTCGATAAAACGAGACTTTCTAGGTTGATAGTCGAAAGTAGCATCGTCTTGGGCGAGTAGGGGGTTGCTTATACCAATAAGCAGCAAGAATAAAAGAACATAGTTTTTCATAAATGACAGATTTTATAAGTGGAAGCTTTCCAAAAAAGGGGGATTTGAACGGCTTCCCTGAATTTAAAATTGAATCATAAACATATCCGGATTAAAGTTATTTAAAGAATGAATTTGATCGTCAAAAGCAATGTGTTGAAAAGGTGGAACGTCGATATACTATATCCGATTATACCGACGTTCCTTTGAACACAGTTTGTCTTGTATGAACTTTAGTCTAAACTATCTTGTGTGAATCAGTTTATCCGTTTGACTTTAAGAACATTCTAAATCATAACTCTATTATTGTATTGCACTTTTATAATAATGGTTATCAAAAAGAGTAAAAAAAATGTTTTATGATTTAAAATCTTTTGACAATGCAAAGATGTAGATGAAAAAATGTAATACAAAGTAAGTCTATTGCAAGTATTGAAAGCGTATTGTGAATCAGTTTGCTACACATATAGCTTAAGTGTGTTAATTATTTTGAAAACAAAGTGTTGCTATTCTGAAAGTAAGTTTGTAACTTAGTTTGAAAGAAATTGGTAATCTATTGATTATTAAATGTTTGTTTTTTAAATCAAGTATGGGTGATCTGACTTTTGGTATGTATTCATTTTGTTTAAATGAATGATTAGACTATTGAGAAAGCTTCAGCCCAATACGCAGTATTGTAAAAATGGCGCAGATTCCACCGAAAATTCTCTTAGATATTTTTTTTAAAGCCTTCAAAGTCTTCTATCAAAACCATCCTGATAAACAACAGGCGGACGATATGTTGATGAAAATGGTACCTTTCCCTAGCGGTAGCCGCAATCGAAAAGACGTCTTTTACGAAATATTTGAGGATGTATACAGTCAATTGAATATTACTGATGCGGAAACGGACGAGAAATACAATAATATAGAGGAATTATTTACACGCCGATATATAGAAGTCATTAAATCCTATGTACGGGATGATGAAACCTTCGGTATGGACGATGAATATCTGAATCTGATCTATCGCTATACTTATAATTCAGATGAGTATATTAGTATAGCCAAACATCTGCTCAATGTACAGCGGGAAATTCCTGAAAATCGCTTTGAAGAATCGCATGAAAGGATAAAAAAACCGCTGTCTATCATGTTTTATTCCCGTTTGCAAAACATCTTAAAGCAAAATACGGTCAAAAATGATAAGATTGTCGAGCTGCCCTTCGATCACCTGCTAGAACGCTTCGGTCTTCACGCCGATGATCTAATGAAAATGCTGTTTGCCGAGCCGAGCGCCTTGTGTTCTATTATCTTTCCTCCTTCACAGCAATTTGAATCCAAGCCCAATTTATTAAAACATTCTTTGCAGGATTATAAAGGCGTATTGCTAGGTCATGCCTTGTCCATACATTCTGATTCTGTATTTTTATTGGCTGAACTAGGGCGGGCTATGCGCATTGCCAAAGTCATCAATAAACCCGTCAGCATCTTCCTGACTGGCGAAAAATTTGGCTCGCTCAACTGGATCGTACAGGATTTCATGGACTTAAAATCAGAAAATCCTGATAAATATGCTAAAGTCAATATAGAAACAAATATCCGTGAATGTCTGGCTTTCAGAACCAAGCTATACAGTACATTAGGGCTCGATTATCAGATATGTGATTCAGGCAATGCCGGCTCCGAATATTTCCCAGAATCGACCACATTACAACTGGAAATTTCCCGTACTGCCCGAGAATATCACGAACTCTGTCTGCTCATTTTAAAAGATAAAACCTATTCTCGAAAAGTAGATCGATATGAAGCCCGTGAGATCATAGAAATACTGGATAGCTTTCTGGTGGAAGACAGAGATGGTGGTATTTCGGGTTTAAGCATCGTCAAGAAAGACTTAAAGAAACACATCGGTATCATAAAAATGGTCGTAGACAGTCTCAAATCTTTCTCTGTGAAGACTTTTGAGTACTTCCTGTTGCAGTATTACCATCAGTTTAAGTATGATGGCTTTCTCAAACTGGCCGTCTCCCGTGAATATACTTTTGATGAACTATTTGTCAAAATGATAAAAAAGGACGGCATGGGTTACGAGCTGGGCGGCTTGTATTTCAAAGACTATACCTGCCATACTGAAGACGGTGATAAGACGGTTTTTCCGTACTATTTTCCAAGTGGCTCTTTATACACCGGAGAACCAGAAAAGATCAACGAATATACCGAAAATGTGATTCTGATAAAAGATCGAAGAGCAAAAATAAAGCATGTCCTCGAATCCTATACGAATCCCTTCAAACTAGCCGCCGTTATAAGTGACTTGCTGTCCTTTGCTCACTATTATTTCATGAACAACGAAAAAACAAAAGGCAATCATTTTGATGAAGAATTTGCCACCATCGCCGGACAACTCAGTGAAGAGTTCGCTTTATCATGGCAATATTACACGCATCTGTCAGAAGAAGAATTTCACCATGATCTGGTGACTTTTGAACGTCTGCTCCTGAGTCAGTGGTCGAGGAATATCATCGTGCCTTATTACTTCTATCCTTTCCTCCTGTCCGATGGCATCAATGCAAAAGGCAATGCGGATAAACGTACACAATTGATCGAATGTTATACCGAAATGGTGAACCTGATCCTGCGAGAGTTAGAAAAATCTATGGATTTTGGGGCGAATATCCGGCATTGGGGAGTGTATCTTTGAGACGTGTTGAGGTGCGCCTTGTGTTGATGTGTTGAGGTTTTTTTGTGTTATGGTGTTATTGTGCGTTGTGTTATCGTGTTATTGAAGCATCCGTCATTCTGAACTGGATTCAGAATCTCCGCAAGCGTCGAAGGGGGATTTTAGGAGTGAGTGAAAATGCTCTTACTCATTGATTTCTTGGAGGAGTTTTTGGAATTTTGGGCCGTATTCTGAATCTTGACGAAGCGGTGCGAGGAGTTCTTCTGTTTCTAGAAATTCTTTGTCATTATAGCCTAGTTCTATAGCTTTTTGAAGGTGCTCAAATGCAACTCTAGGCCAACCCGCTATTGTGTTACTAACACACCAATCTAAATTTGCTTTATCGACTTCCCCAAGTGCATTAAAAGAGTTCCCACGATTTCCAAATGCTTGCGAGAAATATTTTTTGTAGAAAACAGCCCTAGTGAAATCCCTGATAGCTTTTTGGTGTTCACCCAGATTAGAATATATAAGCCCTCTATTATTAAAAGCATAAGGGTCGGTATCGTTGGTGTACTGTAAAATTTTGTTAAAATCATTCATTGCTTTTTTATCTTTTCCTAATTTACTGTAAGCAATGCCTCTAGCATTATAGTTTTCTATATTGGAAGGATCAATCTGGATTGCTTTGTCAAAATATATAATAGCTTGCTCAAACTCTTTAAG
>JAHDFX010000049.1 GCA_020627965.1 Saprospiraceae bacterium
GTTAACATTAGACCTTCCATTAAACGATAAAACGATTCATTTTCATGAGAAACATACTCCTTGTATTAGTAAGCACTTTATTTTCAACGGTTTTAATCGCTCAGAAGTATAGTAATGATTTCCTAAATATTGGAGTATCAGCACGTAGTCAGGCGATGGGAAACGCTCAAGTGGCCACAGTTAATGATGTGACAGCCGGTTTTTGGAATCCCGCAGGCTTAATGCGTATGGACCCAAGCGGACGCTCCGTTCAAGCAGCATTTACACATTCAGAATGGTTTGCCAGCATTGCCAACTACGATTATTTTGCTATAGCTACACCAATCGCTCCAAAATCTCCCGAAACAAAAGTGGAAGAAGTAAAAAGTGCAATGGGTTTCTCCTTTGTACGACTTGGAATTGATAATATCCCAAACACATTGACACTTTATGAAGACGATGGAACACTGAATTATGGGAATATCTCGCCATTTTCCGCAGCAGATTATGCCTTTATATTTAGCTATGCCAGAAATCTTATTAATAAACCAGCAACTAAGGAAAGTGTACTTAAAAATTTAGATGTTGGAGTTAATGCAAAAATCATTCATCATAAAATAGGCCCTTTCGCCAGTGCCTGGGGCTTTGGTTTGGATATTGGTGCACAATATAATATAGGTGCCTTCAAGTTTGGAGTCTTAGGTAAAGATATTACCTCAACATTCAATGCCTGGAATTTTCGGTTTACAGATGATGAGAAAGAGGTGCTACAGGTGACAGGCAATGAAATACCAGAAAGCAGTATAGAAATTACACGACCTCAATTGGTATTGGGCTTGGCTATAGATAAACGTTTATATTTTGGTGGAAACGGACAAGCAAAAAAGGAAAAGAAGCGTAATCGCCAGTTTGTCAATTTTGCGGCAGAAGTAGATTTCGCAGCGACTTTTGATGGACAAAGAAATACATTAATTAGCGCAAATCCTGTCAGCCTTGATCCTAGCATGGGCATAGAATTAGGTTATAGTGACCTGATTTTTCTCAGAGGCGGCCTGAATAATTTCCAACAGGCTACAGATGAATTGGGGCAAGAGTTTTGGAGTATGCAACCAAATGTAGGACTTGGCGTCAAATTATTTGATGCATTACGCATTGATTATGCTTACCCTATGGGAAAACAAGCATTGACTGAAAATTCACATACGATTAGTTTGATATTAGATATTAATGTGCCTCGACTCATCGAAGTTATGAGAAGAGAGGCTTAATAATAAAGGTTTCACACAGAGAAAATACGACTATCCTACACCCGGCAAAATATGATAGTAATTAGGCTTAATGCTTAATAGCTATCATATATAAAGAGAAATATTGTACCCTTTTACTTATACTGTAACTACATGATATGCCCATTAATACGACTAGTTATTTGTAGTCTTTTTATACTATCTTGTTCAATTGCTTATACACAGGCGCCCAAATTTAGTAATGAATTTCTAAATATAGGTGCAGGTGCTAAATCACATGCCATGGGTGGTGCAATGGCAGCCCATGTCGATGATGTCACTGCAATGTACTGGAATCCTGCCGGACTAGCTGATGTTCGAGCTTCTTTTCAGGTTTCAGCTATGCATGCCGAATGGTTTGCTGGGCTTGGTAAGCTTGATTATCTGGCACTTGGCAAGCCTGTAAAATTCAATACTGTCAGAGCTGTACTCGGAATATCAGCAGTACGATTTGGTGTTGACAATATTCCTAATACGCTTAGTCTGGTAGATTCAGATGGCAGCCTTAATTATAATAATGTCACACCTTTTTCAGCCGCCGATTATGCCTTTTCACTCAATTATGCTCAAAAACTATATGTCAAAGGTTTGCAGATTGGAGGAGGTGTGAAAGTGGTGCATAGAGTAGCTGGTACCTTTGCCACTTCATGGGGTTTCGGAGCCGATTTGGGTATGCAGTATAAACGAGAAAACTGGCGTTTTGGATTGGTTGCACATGATATTACAACAACATTCAATTCCTGGACTTTCTCATTTACAGAAGAAGAAAAAGCTATTTTAGAATTAGAAAACAATGTTATACCAGCTAGTTCAACAGAATTAACGAGTCCAAAAATAACATTAGGCTTGGGCTATTTGGCCAAGTTTACAGATAAATTACATCTCCTTACAGCGCTGGATATTGATTTTACAACAGATGGGCAACGTAATACACTTATCAGCAGTAAAGCATTTAATGTTGACCCAAAAATTGGAGCCGAATTATCGTATGCCAATTTTGTTGCACTTAGAGCAGGCCTTCATAATGTACAAAAAACACTTGATGACATTAATGGAGAGAAAACGGTGATTACTTTCCAGCCTAATGTTGGAATTGGTATACAAATTCCCCAAAATTCCAGATTCCCCGGAGAAAAACGATATGTTTATCTGGATTATGCTTACACCGATTTAGGTGATGCATCGCTAGGATTGTATTCGCACTTGGCCTCGCTGACCATTGACCTTGAAGTAAGACGACGTGGCAAGCGTACCCAGAAAACAAACCCTCCCCAAGAGGAACAAAAAGAACCTAAACGTCCTAAGACAATTATTGAACAAATAAATTAATTTGAGATGAAACGCTACGGTATCCTTTTCGGACTATTGCTGTCATTGAGTAGCCTAAACGCACAGATGTTCATTAACGGCGACACGCTCTATGGAAATGAGTGGATTAACTATTCACAAAATTACCTCAAGGTGTATGTTAGTGCCGATGGTGTTTATCAAATACCTTATCAGACGCTTGCAAGTGCAGGTGCACCTGTCAATTCTATTGATGCTGAAAATCTACAGATTTTTGCCTACGGAGAAGAAGTCCCTATTTACACCTCCAATACAGGAACAGTAGGAAGCAATGGCTATGTAGAGTTTTATGCAGAAAAAAACAAAGGACAGGTAGACGAACACCTCTATCGTTCACCAGATGATTTTTTCAATCCCTATTACAGCATGTATACAGATACATCGACTTATTTTATTACCTGGAATAATTCTACCAATAATAAACGGCTGAATGATGTTAATAATGATCTGAATAATCCCCCTGCTCCTGAATCTTATTTCATGCACACTAGTGTACGCTTGCCAAATTCGGGAGACATTAAACACAATAAAGGTAATTCCGTATCAGACCTGTATGAATCAACGTATTCACCAGGTGAAGGTTTTGGAGGTAACTTTTTCGAGTCGAAGATTTTCGATGTTGATACAGATGGTATTTTCACTGACGGACCAAGCGCTGAATTGCATACTCGAATTGCTGCAAGTAGTGGGGGTATTTCTCACCAATTATCTATTAAAGTAAATGGTACGTCCATTTCTATAGATGACCCTGCTTTTACAGGATATGACTTTCGTCAAATCACAGAAACTTTACCACTGAGCCTGCTGAGTTCGGGCATAACAGATGTAACAATAGAAGGCGGAGCGGGAGCAGCAGATAGGTATGCAACAGCTTTTGTGCAGATTCGATACCCTAGAGAGTTTCGTTTTGGCAATGCCAACATGTTCAAATTTACACTAGATGCCAGTAATCCAGGCGACAAGAGATACCTGGAAATATTGGAATTCGATCACGGAGGAAGCTTCCCGATTTTATATGACCTCACCAATGGATATCGTATAACTGCTGCCATTAGTGGTACAGCTGTACGGGCAACTTTGCCACCAGCCGCAGGCGCGCGCGAACTTGTTTTAGTTAATCCTAATGTGATTTCATCTTTACCACAGGCTTTTCCTGTAGATTTTGTGAATTACTACGATACTCAAGGAGACTATATTATAATTAGTCACCAAAAGTTCATGGATGATGGAGCAGGAAATAATTATGTCCAGAATTACGCAGATTATCGAACAACAACAGGATATACGCCAGTTGTTATTGATGTAGAAAAACTATACGATCAATTTGCTTATGGGGTAAATAAGCATGTTCAGGCAATCCGAAACCTAACAGGATTTTCTATTGAAAAATGGTCTCAAGAGCCTCGTTATATGTTTATTATAGGAAAATCAAGACCGCATTATTCTAGCAGAAAAAACCCGATCGGACAACCATCATATACACCGACTTTTGGGCATGAACCTTCTGATAATCTGATAACGGCTACAGCAACCAATGATACACCCCGTATTCCTTTTGGACGAATTCCTGTCTTAACGGCAGATAATATTCGGGTCTATCTGGATAAGGTCATTGCATATGAAAACAATCAACAAAATCTGCCTCAGACGATTGAAGACAGAGCACGCCTAAAGCGTATTATTCATCTAGGTGGAGGAGACGTTGCGATACAAAATACAATTAAAAATAACTTGGAAGATTATGAAAATATTGCAGAAGATGATTATTGGGGCGCAGAGGCAACTTCCTTTTTTAAAAATAGTTCAGACCCTATCCAAATTTCAACTTCAGCACTACTAGACTCATTAATCAACGATGGTACCGCATTGATTACTTTCTACGGACACTCTTCACCTGAATCATTTGACTTTAATCTGGACGACCCAGAAACCTATTCAAATACAGATAGATATTTCGCACTGCTTTCATTAGGTTGTTACAGTGGGCAAATACACCAGAAAGAACCCAATCTGGGTGAACGTTTTGTTTTTGCTGAAGACAAAGGAGCGATTGCTTTTATGGCAACAGTTGGTTTGTCGGGATTAGGTGCGCTTGATGTTTTTGCAGAGCGTTTTTATGAAAAAATATCCAGAGATAATTATGGTGAAGGACTTGGTGATATGGTACAGGCAGTTATTGCTGACTTGGTAGCAGCTCAAACAGGACCCACTAACCGCATCGTATACCAACAAATGACATTAAATGGTGATCCGGCTATTCGCTTGAATACAGCGGCAGCGCCAGATTATATTGTCAATAAGCCTTCCATTGCTTTTGAGCCTGCCGAACCAACAACGGCTGATGATATTGACATTACTTTTGATGTAGTTAATATTGGTAGAACTTCACCAAATCAATTTCGTATTCTGATCGAACGTATTCTGCCCTCAGGAACAGCTATTCCTGTTGTGGATGAGTTAGTAGATTCTCCTAAATTTATTGAACAATACTCATACACCATCAATGCGAGTAATGAAGAAACTGTAGGCTTAAACCAATTTAGAATTACAGTTGATGCAGCAGAACAAATTGCAGAAGCCCCTACACCTGTTGCAGAAGATAATAATGTTGAAATAGCCGATCTATACATTTTCACAGACGATGTAAGCCCTGTTTATCCATATGATTTCAGTATTGCAGGAAATGCAAATGAAATAGTGTTAAAAGCTTCTACTGCCAATGTATTTGCAGAAGAGCTCACTTACTACATGGAAATTGATACGACTGAAAGCTTTAATAGTCCAATCAAACAAAACACTTCTATTACGCAAGGAGGAGGACTATTAGAATGGAAACCTGGAATTCCTTATGTAGATAGTACGGTCTATTATTGGAGGGTTCAGGTAGATCCAAATCAAGTGCCGGATGCCGTTGGATGGAAAGGTCGATCATTTGTATATATCGATGGAGAATATCCTGGATGGAATCAGTCTCATTATTACCAATTTGCAAAAGATCGTTTTGCCAACATTAAATATTTGAGTGATAGAAGATTTGAGTTTGTCAACGATAATATTGAAGTAGTAGTTAATAATGCACATATTCCCATCTTGCCATCCAATCAAATTGATTATTCTATTAATGGCTCACGTATCTATGATGTTGAAGGTTGTGAAGTGAGTGAACAGGGAATATATCTGATATTAATGGATGAAGATGTCACACCATTTAGTAATTCTACAGTTAATTCTGCGACTCAAGAAGGTTTATATGGCTCACAGATTTGTTCAGGTTCGGCACCAGTCTTTTTCTTTCCGACCACTTCAGGAGTTGAACGCAATAGGCTTCGTAACTTTCTGAATACAGAGTTGCCAACATTGACCGATGTAAAATATGTTTTGATATATAGCCTAAATGATTATTTACCCGAAGACTGGGCAACAGATTTATACACAGCATTCGCCAATTTAGGTTCTACTCAACTAGCCAATGCAGCAGCTTTAGGCGGGGCACCTTATGCAGGTTTGATCGATCTGGATGCTGGTACATTTGAAGAAGTATTGGGTGATTCTGAGTCTGACATTATCGAAGGCTTGTTTACTATTGAAGGTAGTTGGGATAATGGAGAAGTTATTTCTACATTAATTGGACCTGCATCTGAGTGGGGGTCTTTACATTGGAGGGTCAGCGAACAGGAACCTAATGATACAGTTCGGGTTAATGTGTATGGCATAAATAATAACGATGAGCAGGAATTATTGGCAGGAAACCTGGTGCTGCAAGATTATTTCTTTGATGGTATAAATGCTATTGATGCGGAGCAGTATCCATACTTACGTCTGGAATATAGAATTGCTGATCCAACTAATACAACGGCAACACAATTGGACTACTGGCGTGTTATCTATGAAGAATTACCTGATGCTGCACTTCGTCCTGATCTTTTATATACCTTAGATAGCGATACGCTTCAGCAAGGGGAAGACTTAAGTATGAAAATAGCTGTTGAGAATATCAGCCAATCCAATATGGATAGTTTATTGATGAGCTATTCTGTGATTAATAGTGCAGGAAATACGGTAGTTACTGACCGTTTACAACCATTACTAGCCGGTGATACACTGGTGGCTTCGGTTTCAGTAGAAACCCGACCATTCTCCGGTTCATATCAATTAGTTGTTTTTGCTAATCCGAATAACGACCAACGTGAACAAACTCTGTCAAACAATATAGGTATCACCTCTTTCTATGTAAGAGGGGACAGGCTTAACCCTATTTTGGATGTAACCTTTGATGGTCAACACATTCTTGACGGGGATATTGTTTCGGCAAAACCAAGCATAGTGGTTTCTCTGCGAGATGAAAATGCAAATTTAGAATTAGCAGATACTTCTCTGTTTAAAATATTATTGAAATATCCGGGAGAAAGCTCATTGCGCCAGGTTAATTTTAATAGCCCTGCAATTACTTTTTATCCGGCTGACCCAGCCCGTTTGGATGAGGAAAATCAGGCATTGATCGAATTTAATCCTACTTTTCTCAATGATGGCACCTATCAACTATTTGTACAAGCTGAAGACGTTTCTGGAAATCAATCAGGAGATCTGGACTACAAAGTCTCTTTTGAAGTTGTGAATCAACCTGCAATTTCAAATGTATTGAATTACCCTAATCCATTTACTACTTCAACGCGCTTTGTATTTACATTGACAGGAAGTGAATTGCCTGATTTTATGAAAATTCAGATTATGACGGTTACAGGACGCGTCGTGCGGGAAATCACTATGGATGAATTAGGTGACTTGCACATTGGAAATAATATAACTGATTATGCCTGGGATGGAACCGATCAGTATGGAGACCAGCTCGCAAATGGTGTTTATTTGTATAGAATAGTCACCAAAACAAATGGTGTAGAATATAATCGTTATCAAACAAATACTAACCAATACTTCAAAAATGGCTATGGTAAAATGTATTTGATGCGTTAAAAACTAATTTGCAATGTCCGATAAACACGTTCTAACTTGTCGGACATTGCTTTTTAATAGAACCGCCTTATCGAACAGTTTAATCAGCCTGCTCCCGATTTTTTCTGGCTACACATCAAAAAATGTGGCGGACAAAGTTTTCGTCAAAGCTTCTCTCCTCCATACGTGCAGACTGATCGTGTTCAATTTCCTAAGAGCTTCATTGCGCTTCCCCGAAATCAATGGAATGATGTGCTAAATAACTACCGGATACCATTGGGGGAATATGACTATAAACGTATGTTATTTGCTAACAAATTCCTCTATACTAAAGAGGAATTTGACAGTATGTATAAATTCACAATCGTCAGAAATCCCTATGATCGTATTGTTTCTGCCTGGAAATACTTGTTGAGACAAAGAACTTATCATCCTAAAAAAATATGGATGCGCCATGATTTTCGGCGTTTCCTAAAAGAGTTACCTATTCTCTGGGAAGAAAAATATGACCGCCATATAGCTACACATACAGCACCAGTCTGGGGAGATATTACAGACGAAAATGGAGAACTTCTTGTAGATTTTATTGCTAAACTGGAAAATATACAGGCTGATATGAAAATAATTTGCGATAAGCAAAACTGGACTTATAATAGCTTTAAACACATTAATCAAAACAGAGAAATTCATGCTTATCGCAAATATTATAATAAGACGAGCAGGAAGTTAGTCGAAGAACTATACGGTCAGGATATTGAACGGCTACAATATGCTTTTTAGCATAAAAAAAGCCCCACCAGAAAATCCAGTGAGGCGTATAATATCTTAGAGATTGTTTAAATATCAATCACCGGAAAAAGCCATCAACAATCTTAGGATATACCAAAACATCATCAGTAATGAACCCGCCAAACCAAGCGCAGCAGCCACATATTGATCTGTATGGTATCTATAAAGCAGACCTGAGGTCTGATATAGAATAGAACCAGCAGATAGAGCAATCATAGCAACAGAGAACCAAAGTCCGAGATTAAACCCGAAAGCGATACCTGCTACGATTAACCCTAAAGCGATAAAGCCACCAACAACAAGTCCAGTTTTAAGAAAAGAAAAATCTTTACCTGTTATCAAGACAACAGCTGAAAGCCCGGTAAAAAGTGCTAGTGTAAGTACACCTGCCTGCATAATAAGTGTACCGCCTGCCATTTTCTGAGCGATGAAGATCATCGGCATAAAGATGAAAGCATAGGCAGCCGTGAATAGTAATAATGCAATGTATTGCTGAGTACGGTCAGTGCTTCTCATTGCCCAGGTTTCAGCAGCACCAGTAGCTAAAGCAAAACCACCCAAAACCAATAACCATGTCCAGCCTTGTGTCATCTGAAGTCCGATATTGCGAAGTGCAGGAACACTTAAGAAAATACATTCAAATACGATAAATGATAATACTGCGAGGGCAACGTGAGAATAAGTCTTTTTGATAAACGCAGCACGCTCTACCGCAGTTACTTGATCGGCAACTAAGTTGCGATCCAATGGGGAATAATCCATAGTCTATAATAATTAGTTAGAAAATATTTCAGAATAATATTTATTCGATTTACAATGTACAAAAAACTTGCCGAAAGCGTTCGCTTGCTGACAATTTTTCAGGGCAATGGTATTACTTGCGACTATTTGGCAGGTCAACTGCCTATTAAGTCCTAAGAACGCGTTTTGTTAAAAGATATAACGCAATCCAACTCTTGCCTGCCAACGAGAATCCAGACTAAAGTCATTGGAAAAGGTACTGGTCAGACTTGGATCAAATGAATAAGTCGGTACTCCGGCAGCATCCACACTAACGCCAACGGGCTGAGTATTAACAGGTAATTGTTTTACACCCAGATTGGAGCTGAGTAAATTGCCGAGATTTAGTACATCAAAGCTAAATTGTATACGCTGTTCTTTTTCCCCAATGGAGAATTTATAATCTTGTAACAATCGAAAATCCCATTGTGCATACCAGGGAGCCAGAATAGCATATTTTTCCATGTACTGCCCTCTATTCTTGTTCATGTATGGATCTTGATTGATGTAAGCACGAAAAGCCTCGCGCTGCTCTTCACTGACAAAATTTTGTGCATTAAGTTCATCATCAGTCGGAATGTAAATCAGATCGTTCAGTCCAGAACCATCGCCATTAATATCTCCTGAATAGGTATAACTAAAGCGATAATCAGCTGTAAAATCATTAGGTGTTGTGCCTCCCTGAGCATATTGAAAGAATGTTGATAGGGTAGTAGCCCAATTGCCATATTCAAAGGTTTTATATACAGTTCCGAAGACTCTGTGCTGTGTTCCGTACAAAGAAGGAGCCAGTAGTTCCTGATTAACATTGCCAAAGGCAGGATTACGCTCAAAAGCATCACTGGAAATTTCAGCATCAATAGAGGAAGCATCTTTAGCTTCTGTCAGGTTATAACCAATGGAGAAGTAAGCATTTTTAGCAAAAGTCTTCTGTATTTGAAAGCTGAAGTTCAGGGAATAACCAACATCTGTATTGTCAAAAACATAGCCCGTACCGAATAATGGACCACCACCGAACATGGCATGATCGTTCGGTCCATAGACAGGGCGGTTATCTGCTACATCATTCAGGGTCTCTGTTGGTGGTGCAAGGCTGTAATTACGTACAAAAGCTGCGTTAATATCTTTGGTGTAAATCAAATCAACAGAAGTAACCCAGCCCTTATCAATTTTCTGATCAAAACCTATATTAGACCGCCAAACCTGTGGAAATTTGAAATCATTAGCGGTTTTATTATAAAACCAGAAATTTGGATTCGCTACCTGATTACCTATCCACACGAAAGGCAAACGTCCGGTAAATAGACCTGTTCCACCCCTAAGTTGCATGGTTTGGTCTCCTTTTATATCATAGTTAAAACCAAGACGAGGAGAAAAAAGTGGTGTTTGTTCTGGTAAATCCAAATGATCAAATACTACTGTATTGCCATCTTCATCTACCCATTCTACTTCAGGTACATAACAACAATTTCTGTCAATATTTTCCTGTAGTTTTTCACGTGTATCGAAATAAAGTGGCATATCCATGCGTAGTCCTAGCGTCAGTGTGAATTTGTCAGTAGCTGCCCACTCATCCTGCAAGTAAACGGCTGCTTGTCCGACATTAGTCTCAGCCAAAGCCCAGCCATCACCCAACTCACCTTCCGAGCCACCATTGGCATCATAAAGTCCTTGTGCGGGAGCAGGTGAAACAGCCCCAATAGCAACACTATCCAGAAAAGCCTCAACACTCGCAAACCCAGGACCGAAAGTACCACCATCATTAGCACCGCCATCATAAACACCAAGGTTGAAGGAGTTGTCAAAATCAAATTTCTCTAAACTCGCACCTATTGTGAAGGTGTGTCTTCCTGCATAAATATTCAGGTTGTTAGAAATTTGCAGCACATCTTGCTTTAATTTGTTATTGATAGAAAAAGGTTCATGCCCGGCAACAATGTAGCGAATACCATCTTTGTTGATATTAAGGACAGGCATAGGAGTGCTGAAAGGATCACGACTATCACGAAACGCAGTGTAGCCAGCCTGCAATTTATTAGACACCTTATTTCCAAACAATGAACGTAATTCGAGAATACCTGAATGTATAACATTATTAATACGATACCCAGAATTTTCAAATTGTAAAGTAGTAAGGTCAGGCCCACGGCGACCAATAGCAGTAGGGTGTGCAGGCTTATCTTTGAAAGCGTCCAGGTAATTATACGTCGCCGTTAGCGTATTATTCTGATTAATAGCAAAATCCAGTTTTGCAAGACCTTTTATACTATTTGTTTCATGTAAATAGCCTTCATAAGCACCCGTTTCATAACCAATAGAAGCCAAAGCTGCGGAAACTGCTTCCAAATCAGCAGCTTCTACACGAGACACATTTTCGCCTTCCAGTCCGGGACGATTGGCGACAAAAGTAGTTCCCAGATCTTCTCTGTCGTCGATCTCTGCATTTAGAAAAAAGAATAACTTATTTTTAATGATTGGTCCTCCTAAGGTGAAACCTGCCTGATATTGAGCTAAATCGGGAACGACAATTTCGTCACCTTTTACTTTTCCTCCAGTCATGGCATCATTACGATAAAAACCAAAAACAGAACCATGTAATTCGTTGGTGCCAGATTTGGTAACAGCATTAATTGCTGCACCCGTAAAACCAGCTTGTGTAACGTCATAAGGAGCTAGTGAAACGGTAATTTGTTCAATAGCGTCAAGAGAAACAGGCTGAGCATTGGATTGTCCTCCAGGTGTAGCGGCATCTAGTCCGAATGGATTATTAAAAATAGAGCCATCCAGTGAAAAATTATTAAATTGGTCATTACGCCCTGCGAAAGAGTTGCCATCGGAAGCAGGTGTAAGTCGATAATAGTCGGATGCAGAACGGCTTATAGTCGGCAGATTTTCAATTATTTCTGTAGAAATATTAGTTTCTGCACCAGTTCTTTCGTTGTTCAGAATGGCATTACGCTCCGCTGTAACAACCACGCTGGTAAGCTCTATAGACTCTTCTTGCATCGCTCCATCTAAAGTTAGTTTTTGTGCTAGTGCGAGCTTAATACCTTCATTTTTCTCGGTATTAAATCCGACGTAACTGAACTCAACAGTGTAGGGGCCACCCACCCGAAGATTGGGAAGATTATAGCGTCCATCGGCACGTGTGGTTGTTCCATATACCTGCCCCGAGGGCATATGTCTTGCAATGACAGTAACGCCAATCAGCGGATCGTCGTTTTTATCTGTAATCAACCCATTAATGGATGCTGTTGTTACCTGTGCCTGAGCCGAAAGACTTCCCAGTAACAGGAAAATAAATAGTAGTAGTTTGTTTTTCATAAAGATATACTTGATTAGCAAATGAATGTGCCAAATATAGTAAGAAATACATTACCACTATTTATTTATCAACATTGTAAGAACTTGTTGTTGATAAGCGATGTTTTAGGACGGGACAAAGGAAATAAAAAAGGACTATCCGAATTCGGATAGCCCTTTTTTATTTTTTAAGTCAAAATTTTATTTGACTTCTATTTTTTGTTTGATGGCTGTCTTGTAAGTTTGGATTTCTACGGTGTATTTGCCTGATTTGTAATCATCATAATCCAATTCATACATCGTGTTTTCGGGAAGTTCCCATACTGCTTCATCCAAAACAACATTACCATTTTCATCTTTTACGACTAGCTGTTTGGCATATCCATCGATTTTCATAAAATCAATAAAACAAATGTTGCCGTCAGGATCAATAGAAAACACATTTTCTCCAGAAACCTCTGTGAGAGCAGGAATCATTGCATCAGCATCAGAAGCTGCAAGTTCTGACTGTGCAAAAGTGAATGTTGATACAAGGATCAATAGGAAGGAAAAAGTAAAGCCTTTAAAACTCATGATTGATACAATATTTTATGAATTACTTGTTTAATTAGTATTAATGCTTGTAAGACGAGATTATTCAGTGTTTTGGTACATGAAACCCGACTTTTTTTGCAAAATTAACTTTGTTATAACATTTAGGTGACAAATGTAAATTTGAATTCAATCACAGTATACGAAACTTTGTCTTATATAGATGCATCTCGTTCTTAATTATGACAAAAATGTTACCAAATTGAATCACACTATTAAGACACTAGAGAAATCTAATTGCCCTACATTTTATTCTTGCGTCATTCCTAAATAAAAAAATCTCCCAGAAGAAACTCTTGAGAGATTTTAGTTTGGAGGAAATGAGGAGGATTAAATCCTTCTCGGTATAATTTAATGGATTGAAATTTCTGTACTAGCTTTTTTACATACTCTTATTTGTTAAGTAGATAATTTAAAGAAAAACGTTGCATTAGTCTATGCACAATTTAAGATTGAGCTTATATTCGTGCAAAATTTGTAAATATGTCTATCAATTTAATTAGTGATACTACTACTCGTCCGACGAAAGCTATGTTGGCAGCTATGATGCAGGCTGAAGTTGGAGATGATGTTTTCCAGGCAGACCCCACCGTAAATGCCTTGCAGGAAAAGGCTGCTAAAATGTTTGGAAAAGAAGCAGCATTGTTTTGCCCCTCAGGAACTATGTGTAATCAAATTGCCATCAGCGTTCATACAAGACCAATGGATGAGGTTATTTGTGAGAAACTCTCTCATATATATCAATCGGAAAATGGCGGTTATGCTTTTAATTCCTGGGCTGGTATTAAGTTGATAGAAGGAGATAGAGGTAAAATAAGCCCTGAACAAATTGAATCAGCGATTAATCCACCTTACGACTGGCTGCCAATAAGCAGGCTCGTTGTATTGGAGAACACGTGTAATATTGGAGGAGGAACGGTGTATAGCTTTGAAGAAATGCAGGCTGTTTCGGAGCTTTGTAAAGCAAAAAAACTTCGTTTACATTTAGATGGTGCGCGAATTTTTAATGCTTTAACAGAAAGTGGCGATGCTCCAAATGAAGTAGGGGCATTATTTGACAGCATTTCTATTTGTTTGTCTAAAGGGCTTGGGGCTCCGGTTGGCTCTTTATTATTAGGAACAAAAGAATTCATTGCTCAGGCAAGGCGTATAAGAAAGGCTAGGGGAGGAGGAATGCGTCAGGCAGGTTATTTGGCAGCAGCAGGATTATATGCGCTGGAAAACCACATTGAGCGATTAAAGGACGATCATCGTCGTGCCAGAATTATTGGTGAGCAATTAGCGAAAATGCCACAGATTGAAAATATTCGCCCTATAGAAACCAATATCATGTTTTTCGATGTAAAGGCGCCACTAACTGCGGAAGTTTTCTTGGCAAAATTAAAAGAACACGGCATACTTGCTGTACCATTTGGTAAGCAAACAGTACGCTTTGTTACCCACCTTGATTTTACGGAGCAAATGCTGGAACAAACTTTAAATATTCTTAAAGAAATTGGAAACTGATCTTTATACACATTGACTATTAGTCACTATTCTCCATTCGTCAGGAAACTTTCATACCAGGCATATCCAAGAATAACATGGAAAAAAATCACCTCCAATACTTGTACAACAACCCTTGGATCAGCCAGAAAGTTTGCTCCGATGGCAGCCACACCAATAATACCTGCAATGATTGTTAAGGCAGGACGGTTTTGATAATCGGTAGATCTAAGCGTATTCGTTAAAGGAAAGAGCATTCCTAAACTGACTAGACAGATCGTTTGCCATATCTGGGCATCGGCATATATGTTTAAAAAGAGTCCACCTATTCCTATTAATGTCATTATACCAAATAAAGCGGATACTTGTTTCTCTCGCTTTGTCAGAATTTGTGCAGTACGCGGATTCAATTGTAAATAGGCATTAAATATTACGTCGGCAAACCAAATAAATAATACAAAAAGTAAGTATATAGGTAAAAGTAGAACACGATGACTTACACATAGAATCAATCCAGCTACCAGGAGTAAGCGAATAGACTGTAATTTAGTATTAGAAAGATAATTGAATTGTAAAGATAATTGATACAATTTGTACCTGGCTTTAATAGATTCAACAAGCCCTGTTCGTGCAAATTCTAATTCAGGATTATACGATAGTGCTGTCTGGAAAGAGTCTCTTGCTCTGTCGTATTCTCGCTGCTCCAATGCAGCCCATCCGCTATTAGCATATGTAAATGGGTTTTCCGGATCTCCACGAAAAGCCATTGCGAAAGTAGCATTGGCTTCTTCATAGCGTCCCATTCTGTTTAGGATGCGGGCACGAAGATTGAGCGAATCAATGTGTTCAGCGTTAATATGCAGCCCCATTTCACAGATTTCTAGGGCTTTTTCCCAGTCTTGTTGTTGGAAATAAATGGTAGCAAGAACGTACAAGTAGTCAGCATTGGCAGGGTGGTGACTTAGACTCACTCTGATAATATCTTCTGCTTTTGCATATCTTTCCTGTTCCAGATAAACCTGACTGAGTACATGATAATGATCTGCATTAGTAGGTTCCAGCCTAATGGCCTCTTTTGCTTCATGCAAGGCTTCTGTTATTAGCTTTTGGTGAAGCAGGCAAGAACTCAGCATGGCACGCGTAGCAGCATTCGAGCGATACAGGGCAAGGCTTTGGCGAAGCTCCTGTTCAGCCATCTTGAAACGCCCTTGTTGCATGAGCAACTGTGCTTTTTCTAGTGCGGCATGGTTTTGCATAGCTCAAAAATTTTCCGTCCAACAATAGAATCCAGATGCAGTTTAGTAATTAAACCCCATTACCTGAGTGATGTGACGGTGTTTGTTTTTTGTTTACATCACTTATTTTGGCAAATTGGGATATAGTTGTTTGAATACTAATCAGATTGGATTCATTTTCAAATAATCCAAAATCTCGTTGTACAATCCTCCTTCATTTGAAAACAGCGCATAGTTTTTAGCCTTTTTTAACCATTCTTTAGTGCTAGGCCTGACATCTTTTACTGCTTTGAGCAAATCATTTTGATTGAGCGGCCTATTTTCCCCTGTTTCCATAGCTTCTCTTATTAGAGTCTGCCGGGCATTATCAATTAACAAGCGTAAATCAGCTCCTGAAAAGTCTTTTGTTTTTTTTGCGAGTGCCTGATAATCAACTTCTGCTTTATTATCAATTTGTGCTAACAGAATAGACAATATGGAAGCCCTGGCTTCCATGTCTGGTGGTGGCACAAAAATAATACGATCAAAACGTCCTGGTCTGCGAAAAGCTTCATCCAGATGCCAGGGAGCGTTCGTGGCTGCAAGAATTAATAAATCTTCATTCTCTGCTTCAAAACCATCTAGCTCTGACAAAAACTGGTTGATA
This sequence comes from Saprospiraceae bacterium, assembly GCA_020627965.1. Lineage (GTDB taxonomy): Bacteria > Bacteroidota > Bacteroidia > Chitinophagales > Saprospiraceae > JAHDEO01. Next base: position 16,392 of record JAHDFX010000049.1, read on the forward strand.
ACGTATCGAGAACCATTTTTCTTTAAATCACTTCTATTGGAACCTAATGCGTCTGCTTCGTCAAAAAACAATACACAAGGTGTTCTTCTTCTTGCTATTTCAAATATTTCATGCAAGTTTTTTTCGCTTTTCCCAATCCACATTTCCAGTATTTCATGAATACCTACAGAAATCAAATTGCCGTTCATTTCTCCTGCTGTGGCTCTGGCAATGTGCGTTTTTCCACAACCCGGAGGTCCGTAAAGCAAAATACCTCCACCAGCTTTTTTACCATAGGCTTCATATATTGACTGATGCCTGAATGGAAGTATGATCTTTTGTCGGATCTCATCCTTGACTTGCGCCATTCCTCCAACATGTGTAAAATCCATCCTTGGAGCAATTAACTGTTCCAGATATGTATCAAGATCATCGCCGTTCTGCTGAAAAAAGGCACTATCTTCACTTACATCCCGATCACTTAATTCTTCTATTGATATTCCTTGAATCTGCTTTTCCAACAATTCATCTGCAAGTTCTGGATTGGATTTGAGGGCAGCCTCATAGGCATATTGAGCAGATTCTAGATCTTGCTCTGTAAGATGTAAACGAGATTTTAACAGGAATACCTCTGCTGGCATGCTGGAAGGGGCAGACATTAATTCATCTAACAACACCCAGGCTTCGTTATTTTTACCAAGTCTGTAAAAGGCATTGCCTAATCCAAGTTTTGAGTATATACAAGTTGTGTCAAGGGTTAGTTTTTCTTTGAAGTAAGAAACAGCGTCTTCATAACGATGTATTTTTAATAGCGTATTGCCTATCAAAAGTAGCAAAGGGGGATTCTCGGGAGAATACCGCAACGCATCCATCAAGCCATTTAGCAGATTTTCGTTAGTTTGTTGCATTTTAGGAATGTTGGATTTTCGTAATATTGAAGACTAAGAGACTTGTTGCATTATTATCTTCTATACTGATCTTAGTCTAAGAGTGCTTATTCTACACAATATTAAATAAAAAAACTTGAAACTACATCCTTCGTGACAAATAAATGTTTATCAAATAACGAAAAAGTATAAGGTGTTAGAGTGGAAAATGTCTGCTTTTAAAATTGAATTTCAAATTTATAAACATGAATTAATTGATTGGGGATCAGTTTTTTGTGTAATATTATTTTTCTATGCTTTTTAATAAATCAAAAGCCTGTTTTTGACGTTTTTGAGTGACAGTTTTATCCAGTGTAATATTTTTCAATATTTTGACACAATCCGCTTTTTTACCTTGGCGAAGATATGTATGGGCGAGATACCAATCGGCAGTATCTTTTATTTCAGGACTGTTTTTACGAATATTATTGAAAATAGAAATGGCTTGTTCGTAGTTTCCTTCTTGCATATAGGCGTATCCTATACCTAATTGTGCCGATGCTTCCGTACCGGCAGGAATTTCTTGAAGATATGTTATTGCTTGACTATAATTACCTTTATCAAGTTCGTTAAATCCTTTCTCCAGTATTTCATCATTGATATTACCGCCATCAGTAGATCTGAGAGCGCTTAATGATGGCATACTGCCAATTGTGTTTTCGGATAATTGAGCTGGAGACAAGTCAGGCACCAAGAGATTTTTGCCGAAGAAAGCCAGTAATAAAACTGCTGCAATCGCTACTGCAAAACTGATAATTCTTCTGCGGGCTATTTTTTTATTCCCAGTGGTTTTCTCTGTTTTTTCTTGCTGAAATTGTTCCTCGTGATAATTATTTATACGATTAATAAAAGGAATTTTTTCTTTGTCTAGCATCGCTATTTCTATATCACGATGCAATTCTACTTCAGCCTTTAAATCAGTATCCTGATCTAATTGTTGTTTAAAGTCAGTCAACTCCTGCCCGGATAAGTCTCCACTCAGGTAGCGCTCTATTAATTCGTATTTTAGTTCCTCTTTCATGTCAATATAGTGGCATTATTATCAGATCATCTCTGAGAAACGTACATCTTCTCTCACGAGTTTAATTAATTTTTGCTTGCATTTATAGTGCTGCTGTTTAGCAGTCTTTTCATTGTTGTAACCTAACAATTCGGCGATTTCCCGCATTTTCTTTTTCTCAAAAACCAGATTTATAATGGCCTGGCATTTTTCACCGAGCTGGGCAAACTTCTCCCTGTAGAGCCTATGGCGCTCCGTTTCATGTATCACAGTTTCTATGTTTGCTTCGTCTATAAATCCGGCATCATCCTGAATAGTCACCTCAGAACGGGATTTCTTGGTTAATTTTTTTAACCATATGTATTTGCATATGGGATACAGGAAGTTATAAAAGGGGCAGGTAAGAATAAAATCGGGCTTTAAGGCTTTTTTATAGATGACGACCAAGGCATCCTGAAAGACATCTCTGGCATCGGTTTTACCGCCACTGTTCAATGTCACGAGTCGTTCTATTTTTGGATAAAATTTATCATATATTTCCCGACCAATAAAGGGGTCGTCTTTCAACATACCCTCGATGTAGAAACTCTCTTTGTGTGCTTTTTTTTGCTCCATGATTAGCCTTTAAAATAGAGCACAAAGATAAGAACTTTTTATTGTGTATTTAAACAAGCTTTGATTACAAATCATTGGCTTCAAGCCAGGCAAGAATAAAACTTCTGACTTGATCTTGCTGTGCTGTGGCGGAGATGGTTGCCTGTCCATCATCTTTTTGCACACCATACTCCCCAAATTGAGCGTGATTAGCGCCTGGAATTTCGTGATAAATGGTTTGACCTGCTGTGGAGGTAGTAGGCATATCTGTTAGTGTCGCTACGTTTTGCCTTGTGGGCAAATTATTTTCATTCTCGTTTATTTTATCAACTTCGGTCAAGCCATCAAGTTCGGCGGAGAGTAGTAAAGCTGGCCTATTCCAGTCCGATAAATCCGAAACTGAATAAGCTCCCAGAAAAAACACTCCTTCATAGGCAGCTCTATGTTTGTCAGTATCCATGGCAGCTACCACGCCACCCAGTGAATGTCCTCCAATCACCCAGCTATTTGTATCAAATTCATCTTTACAACGATATGCTTTATTGGCATCAAAAATAGCCAGATTGGCATTTACCTTGAGAATGACTACCCGGCGCCCATTTTGACTGACCAGGTTCTGAAATGGTGCAATGTAAGAATGAGCATCAACTAGGCCGCCCGGATAAAACAATATGCCAGCACCTTGTGCTGGTGAATTATTAGGTGATAAAGCTATATAATCAGGTGTTTCTTCTACTAGAATGGTATTGTCAAGTTCAACCTGTTCTGGCAAATAACTGCAAGCTGCTAAGAAAGCTAAAAAGAGTAATAATGTGTATTTTTTCATAAGAAATAAACAATGTTTATTGCATAATGTTGAGGTTCTTATTCGCTTTTATATTTAATATCACCTCCGACAATAGTATACAAAATTTTTGTGTCCAATACTTCTTCATCAGGCACCTGCGTAATATCTTTTGACAATACTGTTATATCTGCAAATTTGCCGATTTCCAGTACTCCTTTATCTTTTTCTTCAAAAGCGGCATAGGCACAGTTGGCGGTATAAGAGCTTAGAGCCTCTAACCTGGTCATACTTTGTTCGGGGTAAAATAACATGCCATTATCTGCTCGCTTACGCGTAACACTGGCATAATAGCTTTCTATAGGATCAACGTCTTCTACAGGAGCGTCTGTACCATTGGTTACTACAGCACCAGCATCAATAAAACTACGCCAGGGATAAGCTTCCAGTTTAGCGCGTTGTTCGCCCAGTCTTTTTTCTACAAATGGAGCATCAGAAGTGCAATGAATACCCTGCATAGATGCAATGACACCTAATGGAGCAAAACGAGGTATATCTTCTACATTAACATGTTGGGCATGCTCCATACGCCAGCGAAGGTCTTTTTTATCTGGATGTGCTTTAAAAGCTTTTTCAAAAATATTCAAAACTTCTCTATTCGCCCTGTCGCCTATAGCATGTACACATAATTGCAATCCTTTTTCCATAGCCAGACTTGCGACATTATTTACTTCTTCTATGCTTGTCGTATTTTGCCCATAAAAACCAGGTTTATCATTATATGGGGCTAGTAGCCAGGCACCCCGAGCGCCCAATGCACCATCTACCTGAGTTTTTATAGCTCTACAGGTGAAATAGCCATCTCCAACATTTAAAATAGGGTAGTGGTCGATATTTCCTTTTAATACTTCATAAGGATGGCGTACCATTGCCCAAAGGCGCAAATCGAATTCACCCTCCTTTGCATGCTGTGTATAACGCTCGATCTCTTCCAGAGAAGAACCAGCATCCTGAAAAGAAGTGATTCCTTTTGCCAGACATTCTTTTTGTGCCAGCTCTACTGCTTTATACCATTCTGCGAGTTTCTCCTCTTCACTAAGTTTTGAGAGGTATTCATTATAGGTGTCATAAAGAGCATCCATTGCCCGTTCTTCAAACACGCCAATAGCATCGCCATTATTATCTCTGACAATATGCCCGCCTTTAGGAGCAGGAGTTTCCTTGGTTATACCAGCCAATTCCATTGCTTTGGCATTGGCGAAAGCGGAATGTCCGCTGGCATGACGAAGAATGATCGGATTGTCTGGCGATACTTCACTTAATTTATCATGATAAGGATAGCCTTCCACATTTCTTTCTAATGGCACATTCCATTTCTCTTGATGCCAGCCACGCCCTTCTATCCATTCTCCTGGTTCTACATCTTTAACTTTTTCAGCGACCATTTGCACGATCTCATCCCAGTTTTTGGTCTTCATCAAGTTGAGCCGGATAAGGCTATAACCCAAACCTGAAAAATGACCATGCCCCTCAATAAAACCGGGAATGGCAGTATTGCCTTTTAAATCATATACTTCAGTTGTTGCATCTTTTAATTTTTCAATATCTGCGGTGCTACCAAGTTGGATAATTCGCTGATTGCTTACTGCCAATGCTTCTGCTGTAGGCTGTTCTTCGTTTAAGGTAATAAAATTGCCATTGATAAAAATAGCATCAACCTTGTCGGATTTTGCATTATTCGATTGACATGAAATGAATATAAGTAGAGCGAATAAAAATGTGCTTGTTCTCATAATTTATTTATTCTGTGCTACACAATTTACGATTTACCATGTCATTAACAAAAAAAAGCCACTGAATCTAAGTTTAACATCATATTAACAGAGAGTATGCGTCAGAATTTTCATATGAATCATCTTTTATATTAGCTTTGCTCAACAAGCCAATAAGGGCAATAAAGCTATTGTATACAATGGATCTTTTAAAAAGCTTTGTTACTTATGAATAAAATAACCTATATTATCTTTTGTCTGATCATTTTGTTAACTGCCTGCCAGAACGAACATGCAAATTCTTCTGAATTTCAAATATCTGATGCTTTAGAACTTAGCCTTGAAGAAGATGAAGGTTATCTTAATAACAATGAATCCTATAAATACTCTAGAGATAACACTAATCAGCCTGCTCAGCTGGTCAAATCAAGGTCTGACCGTAAGGTCATCAAGATTGCGGACTATCGCTTTCAAGTAGAAGATGTTAAGAGTAGTACAGAACGTGTTGAACAAATATTAAAAGACTATGAGGCTTATATCTCAACAATGAATATGAGTAATTCTACTTATGAAACGAATAATAAGATCACTATTCGTGTCCCTCAAAAGAATTTTGATACCTTAATGGATGTACTCGGAAAAGAATCCATTTACACGAATTATAAACGTGTAAAATCACAGGACGTAACTGAAGAATTCGTAGATATTCAAAGTCGTTTGAAAACTAAAAAAGAAGTGCGTGATCGCTATATTGACATATTACGTAATAAAGCTAAAAATGTAGAAGACATTTTGAATGCTGAGGATAAAATTCGTGTTTTACAGGAAGAAATAGAAGCACAAGAAGGCAGACTCCGTTATTTGAATGATCGTGTTGGTATGAGTACCATTAATCTTGAAATTTATCAAAAGGTTGAACATAGCGAACAACCAGCTGTCTATAAATACGCTTTTGGGAAAAAGTTTGTAAAAGCTTTAAAAAATGGTTGGTATATGGCACTTGGCGCTATACTTTTTATGGTAAATCTATGGCCATTTATACTATTCGGGGCTTTGATTTTCTGGAAGCGCAGATGGTTTTTTGGACGCCTAAAATTCAGACGAACTAAGCAAAAAGGTTAGAACTGGTTTAATTCTTGTGCTTACCAAAACATTCCACCTGATTCATTCGTTAGAAAAAACAAATTTAACAAGAGAAAAAAAATATGTATAGACTGTCTATATTACTGTGTCTGACATTCATGTTGTCTCAATTGCAGGCACAAACTATCGTATTAAGCAATTCATCTTTTGAAGACGAACCTCGTTCGAGCTATACACCTAGCGGTTGGTATGACTGTGGTAAACCGGGTGAAACTCCGCCTGATATTCAACCTTCAGCCTTTCAGGTGACTAAGAAAGCTGTAGATGGAAATACTTATTTAGGAATGGTTACACGTGACAATGACACCTGGGAAGGCGTAGGACAATACCTTCGCACACCTCTGGAAGCCGATCAATGTTATGACTTTGACCTTTACCTGGCTCGCTCTGATGTGTATCTGAGTCGAACGCGTGTTTCGGAAGGCTTACAGCAATATACCCAGCCGATAAAGTTAAGAATATGGGGAGGTAATTCCAATTGTGAAAATAAGGAAATGCTTGACGAGACTAAGGTGGTATCTCATACAACCTGGCGCAAATACGATTTTAAATTAAACCCAAGCAGAACTTATCGTTATATTCTTATTGAGGTGTTTTATGAGACGCCGACTTTGTTTGCTTACAATGGTAATCTATTGGTAGATAAGTGTTCTGCTATTGTTCCTTGTGACGAACCCGAAGAGCCGCCAATAGCAATAGTTGATAAAACAAAAAAGAAACAACCGAAAGATAAAGCACCAACTAAACCAACTGATACAGATAAGGGAGCAGATGAGGATGAAAATGGAGATTTATCGAAAGGAGATAATGGTGGTGTATCAACGATTCCAAATCCTCCAGAACCAAAACCAGAACCAAGCGATGAAACAACATTTATACCTGAGGAAGAGATAGAAGTAGGGAAGATTACTCGAATAGATCAACTTAATTTTAAAGCCGATTCCTTTGCATTGAACATGGATTCCTATGAAGTACTGGATAAAATCTATGAATTTCTGAAAAAGAATAAAACCATTACTATAGAAATAGGTGGGCATACCAACAGCATTCCGCCAGATGATTACTGCAATGAATTATCTGAAAACCGAGCTAAAGCTGTAGCAGATTATCTGGTTGAAAAAGGGATTCCTCGTGAAAGAATCAGCTATAAAGGTTACGGAAAAACCAAACCTATTGCAACGAATAAAACTACTCAGGGACGGCGAGAAAATCAACGGGTAGAAATAAAAATTGTCAGTATAGATTCAAAATAGAGTCTATGTCTGTTGTTAGTTTTTTCAGTCAGGTTTTCGGGTTTAGCACTAGATGTTAATTATTCATTTTTGTGTCACATTAGAAGAAAGACGAGGTACATTTAAATAGTTATTTTTTACCTTCGGGGCTTTATCTTAATAAAAATATTAAATCAATCAAAATGAAAACATCAATTCAATATCTAGTATTATGTTTTTGTGCTTTTTCTCTACTAACACTTAACTCATGTAAAGAAGAGTCAGGGTGCACCGATCCGCTTTCTATCAATTATGATGCTCAGGCTGTAGAAGATGATGGTTCTTGTGAACGACCAAATCTTAGCCTAAATTTCAATCCAATGATTGGTACAGAACCATTGAGTTTTGGCAGTACTGTTCAAGTCAATGGTGTTGATGTTCGTTTCGATGAAATTCGTTTTTATGTGACGGATGTTACATTGACCGGAATAGAAGGTTCAGAAAGTTATGCACTGGAAAATACATTATTAGTAAAGGAGGATGTAACATCTTACGATATGGGTGAAGTGCGTGCAGGTAATCTTAGTCAAATAGCTTTCAATGTTGGCGTTTCCGATGCTTTGAACAACGAGAATAGTTTCAATAATTTACCAGTCGAAAACCCACTATCTGCCGATAACCCGGATGTTCAGCACTGGGGCTGGACAGCAGGATACAAGTTCATAAAAATTGAGGGACGAGTAGATGTTGATGGCAATGGTGAGTTTGATGATATGACTGAGGTGCTATCTATACATTCAGGTTTTGCTGATAATCTTACTGCTGTTTCTTTAGATATTGAGAAGATCGTTAATGATGTAGACTACAGATTAAATATTGATTTTGATGTAACTCAGTTCTTTTCTCTGGCTGTTGATGGTATTACCCCTTATGATATTACAACGCAACTATTTGCTCGCCCTAACGACGGTGCAGAAAATGGTGAAGCAGTTATGAAAAATTTAGCTACTGCTTTTTCTGTTGAATAAGGGATGCTCACAAGGAAAAATACAATTATATGGAAGGTATGCTTTGTATGCCTTCCATTTCTTTTTTTGCTCCATGCCTGTAAAAAAGACCAACCAGTTATTCAAATAGCTAGCCCTATAGATTTAGTCATTCCTGAAGGTTTTCCTAAGCCAGATATTCCAGCAGACAATCAACTTACGCTAGAGGGAATTGAGTTGGGGAAAAGATTATTTTTCGACCCAGTCTTATCAAGTGATAGTACAGTCTCCTGCGCTAGTTGTCATCAGCAAAACAAGGCTTTTACCGATGGCTTGGCTGTTTCTGTTGGTGTTGGCGGAAAAACTGGATTCAGAAATGCCCCTTCATTATCTAATCTTGCCTGGCATCCCTATTTTTTCAGAGAAGGGGGAAGCCCGACTTTAGAACATCAGGCTTTGATTCCTATTTTTGATGAAAATGAAATGGATAATACTGTTGCTGTAGTCAATGAGCGACTTCGGCAAATTCCTGAATATGTTGAACTAGCCCGTATCGCCTATGATAGCGAAATTAATGCTAATGTAATTGGTAAGGCATTGGGCGCTTACGAACGTATTTTGATCAGTGGAAATGCTTATTTTGATCAGTATCAGAGAGGAGATGTTAGCGTTCTAAATGAGGCACAAATAAGAGGTATGGAATTGTTTTTTGATGAATTGCAATGTGCTAGTTGCCATACAGGTTTTAATTTTACCAATTACGCTTTTGAGAATAATGGACTATATGAAACTTATCAGGATGAAGGTCTTGCACGGTTAACAAGTCAGACAAGTGATATTGGTAAATTTAAAACTCCTTCTCTTCGCAATGTGGAACTCACCGCTCCTTATATGCATGATGGAAGCTTGGCTAACTTAGAAGAAGTTGTCGAACATTATGATATCGGAGGTAGTAATCATCCCAACAAAAACACTATGATCGAAGCGCTTAATTTAAGTGAGCAGCAAAAGAACGACCTGATTAGTTTTCTGGAAAGCTTAACCGATGAAACATTTCTTAATAATCCAGAATACCAATAGTGGTTTCTAACCTATCTGTTTTTTACAAAAAGTCAAATTTTGTTCTTATTTCGACGGCAACGTTCACTACAATATTTTACCTCTTTCCAGATTTTTTCCCATTTTTTACGCCAAGAAAAAGGTCTTTGGCAGACAGGACATATTTTTTGTGGTAAATGTTGTTTTTTCTTCACTTTTTTGGCAATTCACTGACACGTGCATAAGGGAAATTAGCTATTTTTTCCAATTTATAATAGCTGTTTAAGCCGCCAATACCTACATCATTGATTATAGATAGATCGATATAACCTTTTTCATCGAGACAGTTGTCAGGCACTAGAATATGTTCTACTTCGCCAATCATTAGTATCGTGCCATTAGCTTTAATGGGTAATTTTTCCAGAAATTTCATGCCTATTTTGAGTTGACTTTCTTTTACAAAAGGCGCTTTGAAGTCAGGCAGGTATTCCGCTGTAAATTTACAATGCTGGAATTCTGATTCTTCTTTATCAAATTTGGCGGAAGTGTAATGTGCCATTTCAATAAACGGTTCATGAATATGATTGATGGTGTAATAACCGTTCTCCATTATGTTCTGCAAAGTATGCCGTGGTACTTTTTGGTCAGGACGAGATACAAAACCAATCAAAGCTGGGTTACTGCCCAAATGTATAATAGAGCTGAAAATAGCCAGATTGGTATGCCCTTCATTAGAGATCGTACCGATCAAATTGGCTGGTTTTATACCAGTAATGGAGTTAATGATGTTGAGTCGGCGAATTTTTTCCATCGCCTTGATATCTGCTTTATTCAGATGCATTATTTTTTCTTTTTCGAGTTCTTTTAATTGTATGAACTTTCAGTATTCTTTGTTTTTCTTCTTTAACCAGTTCATGTTTTCGGTGCCCCCATATTTTTTCACGAGCTTTTCTGCCGCTTTCTGTCAAATCAACAATAGGAGATGGATAATCTTTACCAATAACAAGTCCGCAGAAAGTTTGTTCCATTTTGGTCATCTTCCAGGGTTCATGAATATGAATTGTAGGAACATTTATTAATTCGGGAACCCATTTTTTAATGTATTTTCCTTCAGGATCATGATCTTGCGATTGTTTGACGGGATTGTACATTCGGAGTGACTTGTATACCACTTTCCTGATGACTGAAAACCTTGTGAATTCGATATTTTTGAATAAGAAATTGAAAAACTTCAACAGCATTTCCGTAAAAAACGGTCACTGCCCGATTAGAAGTCGATAAAATTCTATTCATGCTGAGAATAGAATGAAAAACAAATTGTAAATGTCTGGCAGATGTATCAGGGTGTTGAATGAGATTAGGTTCAAAGAGATAAATAGGTGAATAAGGCAGATCAGAGGTTTCTGCTGCATGAAAAGGTGCATGGTCTTGAGTTCGTAGATCCCTTTTCAGCCAGACGATGTTGATGTCTTGCTGATCGTTCATTAACGCTTTGAAATTTTATTATTGCTGATACCTCGTTGGCGGGAACACCTGAATCGTTTAATATCCTCACTGCGTTTTTTTAAATGTTTTTGACTGACGCCTTCATTAACACGTTTGCGCCAAAGATTGAAACTTTTACGTTTCAAATTTTTACGCATTATCTTGATAACTTCTCCTTCAGACAGACCAAATTGAAATTTAATTGCCTCAAAAGGCGTTCTGTCTTCCCAAGCCATTTCTATGACTCTGTCTATGTCTTCATTACTCATCATAATATGATTCTGGCTTCTATTAGATCCTGAAACATTAAAATATTATCGTCTGTAAACGTCTTTGATCTGGTGGTTTCAAATATGAATAATTCATGATCGCCCGCAGGAAGGCTATTTTGTTTTTTTAGTAATAAAATGGCTGAGCTGTCTTTAAGCACTTGTTGCCCATTCCATTCTGTCAATGCATCTTTCTTTTCCAAATAACGTTGTTTATCGTATTTGAAACCACTTTTCTTACCCAATGGCTTGACCAGGTCTATATTTTTATGACTGAGTATTTGTAATACTGCCACATCAGTATCCAGAAGGTTTTTGTAAGTCTGAGAATTATAGTCTATCGCAATGGCATATAACTTAGGCTTCATGCTGACAGCACTTACATAAGTACAGATATTGACATTCAGCCTTTCTTCTCCTTGTGTTACTAAACTATAAACTGGTACATTGATGATATTCCAGGGGCGACGCATAATTATTCATTCTTGGCAAGCGCCTCGATCTTATCCATTAAAGCATCTGCCTCGGCGCGTTTCAGGTCGCTTTTTGCACGGTCTACCGTCGATAAATCGAAAGATTCCTGCATGAGCTTCTGATACTGATCCCTGAGTTTTTCGATTTCTGATTTCTTTTTAAATAATCCAAACATGATGTGTAATATTGAAACACTAAGCATATTGTCTCAGTGTCGAGTTAAATTTTAATTGAAGACATCCCTCCATCTACTTGAAATATCTGACCGGATATCCAGCCAGATTTATCAGAGAGCAGGAAAGCTGCCATTTCTGCAATGTCTTCTGGAGTACCTATTTTTTGTAATGGATGTCTTTTTGCATTTGATGCTTTTTTATCATCATTAGACAAGAGTTTAGCCGCCAAAGGGGTGTCGGTCAAAGAAGGAGCAATCGCATTTACTCGTATTTTAGGAGCAAATTCAGCAGCCAAAGAACGGGTTAAACCTTCTATTGCACCTTTAGACGCTGCAACTTGCGCATGAAAACCGAAGCCTGTTTGCACAGCTACTGTTGAGAATAATACGACGGAAGATTGAGTACCAGCTTTCAATTTGGGAAGTACATTTTGTAAAACCTTAATAGCACCTACAACCTGCAAATTAAAATCCTCAACAAAAGCATCAGGCTTAATACGGGCAAAAGGACGTAAGTTGATACTTCCAGGACAGTAAGCAATTCCGTCTAAGGCATCCGGCAAATTATTAAGAACAATATTATCAGCCATCACGTCCAATTGCTGATAGTTGATATTTGTTGAACTAAGACCTGTAGTCGTCTTATTGTAAGTTGCATATACTTGATGCCCTTCATTTGCTAATTTATTGGTAAGCGCCAGCCCGATGCCGGAAGAACCACCAATGACCAGATAGTTTTTCATGTTGAGTGAAACAGACATTAATTGAAAATGTTTTCAAATGAGTGTCAATGTTACGAAAACGACATTAGTGGTCTTAACATTAGGGTTTTGAGAACAAACTGTTTGTAATAATGTTTGTGAAATAGTGTATCTTCACAAACATTGTGAGGCATGATTTAGAAATTTTATTTTTTATTTAGAAATTTTAATTAAATGGGTTGGTTTAGCAAGTCGAAAAACAAGCAGAAGGCAAAAGAAGATGTTTATTGGAAAACATTGAGTACGGAAGCAGAATTGCAGGACTTAATAAAACGTTCGCATGAAGTACCTGTTGTTATATTTAAGCATAGTACGAGGTGTTCTATTAGTACGATGGCTAAAAGTCGTTTTGAACGTGGCTGGGATATAGAAGCTGCTCATGCTGAACCTTATTATCTGGATTTACTTTCATTTCGCAATGTATCCGATAAAATTGCGGAAGAACTTGGTGTCATACATCAGTCGCCACAAGTTATTTTACTGAAAAATGGTGTAGCAATTTATGACACTTCTCATAACGATATCAATGTAGAAGACATCAAAACCCATCTAAATCTATAGTCAAAATCCTGAATAGCTGAATTATTAGCGACTAAAATTAATCCAAATGATATTTCCTATAGGTGATGAAAATGTAAGAGGTGGTTATTATCCATATCTGAGCTATGCTTTTATTGCTGTCAATGTACTCGTGTTTCTGTATCAGTTTTCGTTGCCTACGCAAGAAGCGACGGCCTTTGTCAATACTTACGGATCGATTCCTGTAGAGATTATTCAGGGGCAAGACTATTTCACTTTGATAACGAGTATGTTTTTGCATGGTGGCTGGATGCATTTGATCGGTAACATGCTTTTCCTCTGGGTATTTGCTGATAATATAGAGGCAACACTAGGTAATTTTCGTTTTTTCCTTTTCTACTTTTCAGGAGGAATTGCTGCTTCTGCTGCACATATATTCTTCAATATGAATAGCGCAATTCCTTGTGTAGGCGCAAGTGGAGCAATCTCGGCGGTTTTAGGAGCTTATTTGGTTATGTTTCCAAAATCTAAGGTAAAAATACTTGTTGTTTATTTTTTCAGAACTTTTCACCTGGCAGCTATTTGGTTTCTCGGTTTATGGATCGGGCAACAATTAATTAGTGGTATTGCTGCAATTGTTCCTTCTACAGCAGGTTCTGGTGCAGGTGTTGCTTGGTGGGCGCATATTGGGGGCTTTGTTTTTGGGGTACTTGCTGGACTTTTATATAAAATGACTAAACACGCAGAAGAAGAATACGCTTAGAACGTGTTTAAATTCTTTTCGGAAAGGACATAAAAAAAGCTTCTGCAATTTTGCAGAAGCTTTTTTAATACAAAAAATATCTTGAATTAATATCTTCTGTTGTAGCCGCCGCCACCGCCGCTGCCACCGCCACCGCGATAGCCACCGCCGCCGCCGCCGCCACGACGATTGTTGTCTCTGCGTTCTCTTGGTTCGGCTTTCTTAACAACGATTGTTCTGCCATCTAGGTCAGAATCATTCAAACCATTAATTGCGTTTTGTCCTTCCTCGTCGCTTCCCATCTCAACGAAGCCGAAGCCTTTTGAGCGACCAGTGAATTTGTCCATGATAATCTTTACAGATAAAACTTCTCCGTATTCTTCGAAGGCATCCTGTAATGAGGACTCGTTAGTGTCAAAGTTTAACTTTGCAACAAAAATGTTCATAAAAATAAAATAAGAATAAAAAAAAGAGTGTCAGTTCGCTGACTTTCACTCAACTCATATAGTAATATACTGTATGAGTATGCCGCAAAGGTACATTATTATATTAAATAATGCTTGTTTTTTTTAAAAAATTACGTATAATTTATTGATAATTAGTGTTTTTTTTATGAAAAACCACCTAATTCAATGAAAAACGCACTATAATCGCTTGAAAAAATCCCAATAATATTTCGCAGCACTAAATTTTGTTGGATTGTTTTTCAATCTTAATCACCACAGATTTACTGGCTGGCGTCTTACTGAGTCTTGCCTGCTGTTCCAAAGGAACCAGAACATTAGCTTCTGGAAAATAAGTCACCACACAACCTCGTGCAATATCATAAGGAACGACAATAAAACTTTTAGCTATGCGAATTTTACCTTTAAAATGACTACTAAGGTCAACAACATCCTTTGCTTTCAAGCCAGCAGCTTTGACATCTTCTTTATGCATCAAAACAACTCTTCGTTCATTATAAATGCCCCGATAACGATCATCCAAACCATAGATAGTCGTATTATACTGGTCATGACTTCTATTCGTCATCATCAGATATTCACCACCTTTTAGCTGAATAGCAGACATATTATTAATGGTAAAATGAGCTTTGCCGGAAGGCGTATTAAATTTACCTGTTCTTGCTCCGTTGGGCAAATAAAAACCTCCAGGCTCCCTCACGCGTTGATTATAATTATCAAAGCCAGGAATCACCTGTTCAATAGCATCACGAATATGGTCGTAATTAGCCATCATTTTATCCCAGTCTATCAGGCTGTCGGGCATTGTGGCTTTCGCCAAATGAGCAACAATAGCCGGCTCGCTTTTAAGTTGTTTGGAAACAGGTTTTAAAATACCTTGTGATGAATGTACGACACCCATCGAATTTTCCACACTGACAAATTGCTCGCCAGTTTTCTGTTTATCTTTATCTGTTCTTGCCAAACAGGGGAGGATTAAAGCTTGTCTGCCATGCACTAAATGACTTCGGTTTAATTTGGTAGAAACATGAACAGTCAAAGAACAATTGCGTAAAGCCTCGGCAGTATATTCTGTATCTGGTGTCGCTGAAATAAAATTGCCACCCATAGCAAAAAAGACTTTTGCTTTGCCTTTATGCATAGCCTCAATAGCATCCACAACTGCATAGCCATGATGCTGAGGTGGCTTAAAGCCGAACGTTTTTTCAATACTATCCAGTAATTTTTGTGGTGGTGCTTCCCAGATACCCATTGTCCTGTCGCCCTGAACATTGCTATGCCCACGAACAGGACAGGTTCCGGCTCCACGCTTACCAATACTTCCTTTCAATAGAAGCAGATTGACTATTTCTCGAACATTATCAACACCGTTTTCATGCTGAGTGATACCCATTGCCCAACAGATAATGATCTTGTTTTTATCTTTAAGCATATCTGCTGCCTGCTGAATCTGTTTTAGGCTAATGCCAGATGCTTCAGCCAGGTCTTCGACCTTATGTTGTTGTAAGTCCTGTATCAGCGCTTCATAGCCTTCTGTATTATTCTCAATAAAATCAAGGTCAAAAACACTGCCCGGATTATTATTTTCTTCTCCTAATAAAAGCAGCATAATCGCCTTCAATAATGCGACATCACCATTAGCCTGAACTTGTAAAAAAAGATCAGTCAACTTAGTTCCACCGCTGATCATTTTGGTTGGTCTTTGAGGGTTGACAAAAGTCATTAAGCCAGCTTCCGGAATGGGATTAACAAAAATGATCTTACCGCCATTCTCTTTACAACGCTCCAATGCACTCAGCATACGTGGATGATTCGTGCCGGGGTTTTGTCCCATGACGATAATGACTTCTGCCTCATATAAGTCCGTCAAAGTCACTGAGCCTTTTCCAATACCTACTGTACTAGAAAGCCCCTTTCCGCTAGATTCATGACACATATTGGAACAGTCAGGGAGATTATTAGTGCCATATTCTCTTACAAAAAGCTGGTATAAAAAAGCGGCTTCATTACTGGTCCGTCCTGAAGTATAGAAAACTGCTTCGTCTGGCGAATCAAGTTGATTTAATTCATCAGCTATTAATTGAAAAGCGGATTCCCAACTGATAGACTCATAATGGTCATTACCTTCACGAAGCACCATAGGTTCGGTCAGCCGACCCTGTTTCCCAATTTTAAAATCTGACCATCCGGATAATTCCTGTACGCTATGCTTCTTGAAAAAACGGGCTTTAATACGCTTTTTAGTAGCTTCTTCGGCAATAGCTTTGATACCATTTTCGCAATACTCGCCCAATTTGGAACGCTCATCATCAGGATCGGGCCAGGCACAGCCCGGGCAATCAATGCCGCCTTTTTGATTAAGGGCTAAAGAAACCTTCAAAGCATCACCATTATTCATATAACGACGCATGTGCCGTAAAGATTCTGATACTCCTTTTAAACCGACTGCCTTCTTTTGTGGTTTACCTATCTTTAATCCGGTAAAATCCTCAGGAGGCTGTGCATGGGGTGACTGATTATTCTTTTTGTCTTTCATAAATGCTAGCTTTGCGCTTTAAAATTAACGATTATTTTCAACATGAGCATCTGGAAACAC
>JAHDFX010000305.1 GCA_020627965.1 Saprospiraceae bacterium
AGTGGCGTTTTGATCCGGATGATGAAAATGGGATTGATGATGATGGTAATGGCCGATGATTTTATCGGCTGGGATTTCTCAATAAGTTCGGGCGATAATGATCCATCTCCCAGTAATCAGGATTTTCATGGAACACATGTCGCCGGTATTATGGGGGCAGTCGGTAATAATAATAGAGGCATCAGTGGAGTTGCATGGGATACAGAAATTGCTGTATTAAAAATATTTGATGGCGATGTTGCTGCCTGCTATGCCGCTGTAGAAGCCATTTATTATGCGATCAATAATAATATCCCCATTACCAATAATAGCTGGACATGTGATAATCCTCCAGAAGCTTTGCGACAGGCGATTGAAGCTGCCGAAGCTGCCGGACATCTGTTTATAGCTGCTGCCGGTAATTTCGGAAGCGATATAGATATGACCAATCCAGTCTATCCGGCCAGTTTTGATTTAAGCAATATTATCACCGTAGTCGGTACGGATCGGTTTGATGAACTATATTATATTCCTGGGAATGGAGCTGCTTCTAATTATGGAGCTATTAGTACAGACCTCGCTGCTCCCGGAAAAGAGATCCTGAGTACTCTTCCTAATCTGAACCTCTACGGAAGTATATCGGGAACTTCTATGGCTGCACCACAGGTAGCAGGTGCCTGTGCTTTACTCTGGGAATTATACCCCAACAAAACCTACCTGGACATAAAAGAGGCTGTACTTAGCTCGGTCGATAGCCTGCCATCCCTGACTGGAAAGTGTGTGAGTGAGGGAAGACTGAATTTGTATGAAGCCTTGACTTATTTTGATGAGGATACACTTTCCTGTCGGGAAAGGGACTCGCTGGCTTTAGTGGCTTTGTATAATGCTACTGATGGGGCAAATTGGAATTCTCCATGGGATTTGACAGAACCAATGAACACTTGGTATATAGTGGATTTAGATCAAAATGGTTGTGTAATAGGATTAAATCTTTACAATGAAAAACTTAGCGGAAGTCTTCCACCTGAACTTGGTGATTTGAGTAACCTGAGAAATTTGGATTTGGAGTATAATCAACTTAGCGGAAGTATTCCACCTGAAATTGGAAACTTAAGTAATCTGATAGATCTGGATTTGGAGTATAATCAACTTAGTGGAAGTCTTCCACCTGAAATTGGAAACTTAAGTAATCTGATAGATCTGGATTTGAGTAGTAATCAACTTAGTGGAAGTCTTCCACCTGAAATTGGTGATTTGAGTAATCTGAGAAATTTGGATTTGGAGTATAATCAACTTAGTGGAAGTCTTCCACCTGAAATTGGGAATTTAAGTAACCTAAAATATTTGCATTTGGAGTATAATCAACTTAGCGGAAGTCTTCCACCTGAAATTGGGAATTTAAGTAACCTAAAATATTTGGAATTATACAATAATCAACTTAACGGAAGTATTCCACCTGAAATTGGAAACTTAAGTAACCTAGAATATTTGTGGTTAGACAATAATCAACTTAGTGGAAGTCTTCCACTTGAACTTGGAAATTTGAGTAATCTACAGTGGTTGATTTTATCCAGTAACCAACTTAGTGACAGTATTCCATCTGAACTTAGTAGTTTATATAAGTTAGGTGTCATGGGGTTAGACGACAATCAACTAACTGGAAGTATTCCTCCAGAATTTGGCAATTTACCTTCTCTATACTTGTTAGCATTGGCTAATAATCAACTTAGTGGATGCTATGATGCAAACCTGCTCAATTTTTCTTCGATTATAAA
The DNA here is from genome assembly GCA_020627965.1 of Saprospiraceae bacterium. Taxonomy (GTDB): domain Bacteria; phylum Bacteroidota; class Bacteroidia; order Chitinophagales; family Saprospiraceae; genus JAHDEO01. The sequence continues at coordinate 1,755 of JAHDFX010000305.1, forward strand.
CAGCAATACCTGGATGAGTGATGGCAATAATTTTGATGTGCCGTGGGAAACATTTTTTTTCGGACAAAATGGACTAGGAGCCTGTAGTATGCCCAATTATCCGAATTGTCATGAAAGTGACTCCCTGGCACTTATAGCCCTATATAATGCAACTAATGGCGCAAATTGGACAAATAGCTGGAATTTGAATGACCCCGTAGATACTTGGGCTGGAGTCGGGTTAAATGGTTTTGGGTGTGTTATATTTTTAACTCTGAATGATAATCAACTTAGTGGAAGCATTCCTTCAGAACTTGGAAATTTAAGTAATCTGAGACATTTGACTTTAATCGGTAATGAACTGAGTGGAAATATTCCTGTGGAAATTGGTCTCCTGAGTAATCTGACTTATCTTGATATTAGGGATAATCAATTAAGTGGAAATATCCCTTCTGAAATAGGTGATTTATCCGATTTAACAGTTTTAGATTTAAGCAGGAATTAACTGAGTGACAGTATTCCATCGGAATTAGGCAATTTGTCCAATTTGACCTTTTTACATTTAAGTTTAAATAATCTTATTGGTAATATTCCTTTAGAAATTGGCAATTTAAGTAAATTGACAAAGTTATGGCTGAGTAGTAACCAACTGGCTGGTGGTATTCCGGCAGAATTTGGCAATTTGGATAACTTGAGAGAATTAACTTTATCTAGTAATCAACTCAGCGGATGTTATGATGAAAACTTAATAAAGTTGTGTAGCTGCTTATCAGCTTCGTACAATAATAGTAATAGTGGAATTAGCAATTATAATAACTTCGATGCTCCCTGGGAAGACTTCTGCGACTTCGGTGCAGGCATCTGCCCACAAGTCTGGCCTGGCGACTTCAACTACGATGGCACAGCCAGCGAAGCCGACTTTCTCATCTGGGGCTTAGCCACAGCAGTCTATACTGGCAATGAACCCATACGCCCCGATGCCACTACCGACTGGCTACCACAAGACTGCCCCGACTGGTCTTATGAAGTAGAAGGTGTCAACGGCAAACATCAGGACGGAGACGGCAATAGTATTATTGACGAAGCCGATATAGATGTACTACTCACCAACTTTGGTGAAACACATAACTTAGCATCCACAGCCTCTGTAGCCGGCACTTTCTCTGGCTTTAGATTGGAAAGACGCTCCGGTACGCAGGTTTATGATTTGTATCTGGATGATCTGGCGGGCGGTCCTGCTCTTGCACATGGTATATCCGGAGTTTTTAATCTGAACTACGGCTTTAATGATTCCATCAGCATGAATACGGTTAATTCATCGCTAGAACCCGATACTACCTTGCAAGTCTTTTATCCTGAGCAGCGTAAACTGCATTTTGCGATGACTCGTACCGATGGACTCAACAAAGAATGTATAGGTCCGATTGCCAGCTTTATTGTCATTTCAGATGACCTGCCCACTGGTGGCCCTAGAATCGATGTAAGGCAGGGGCTGCTGGTAGAAGCCAGCGGTGATATGAGTCGAATCGGCGAGATGACACTTTATGATGATTATGATCCATTCGCACTTTCCAGTGATTTTACTATCAGTACTGCTGTAAATCATGCACAATGTACAACACCTGGTACTGCAACTATAATAATTTCTGGAGGTACGCCGCCTTACAGCTATTATTGGAACACGGGCGATACCAATGCCAGTCTCACTAACCTGACACCTGGTAATTACAGTCTTACGGTCACCGATGCGAATACACTGACCGAAACTCTGGACATAACTGTAGATGGAATTTATCTCCCTGTCTATGATCAAAGCGGTAACCTCTTAGACTGTAGCTTCAGCGACTGCCCGACATTACTCAACCTGAATAACACCATCAGTTCTGGTAATTATCAGGCAAATTCAGCGATGTACATAGAGGGTAGCATTAACCCAGGCAATAATGTATCCAGCAAAGCTGGCAATCTAATCCAGATAGCACCTGGCACAAACATAGAGCCTGGAGCTACATTGAATATTAAAATTGATGCTTGTGGTGGGAATTAACCTTTTTTTAAATTGATGAACTATGAAAATCTACTTATTTACTATACTGGCTTTTTTTATCAGTATTTCCTGCTCCGCTCAGGAATGCTTCAGATGGCTTGGCGATGCTCAAGGCGGGCAATTGTTTAATGTCGAAGGTACATTGAAAATAAAGCTAAAAGTTCTGGGAATAGTCCCAGACGATGCCCAATTCGATGTATTGACAGACGGAACTAGTATTTATAAATATCAAAAATCTAACCTTAGCCCTATACTTACTCAGGATAATGTACTCACTGCCTGGGTACCGGTTAGGCAAGAGGGGGTGACTAATATTACAGTCAGTATGAAACTGGCAGGAAAAAAATGTGTATCAAAGGTTTTAACCGTAAATAATAGTCATCCTCCAAGACTCTACATTTTGACAATAGGCCCCACACCATACAACATTCAGTACACAAATAATGATGCCAATGATATGCACGAGGCTTTCCTGCTACAGGACTGCGGGAAAAATAGTTTGTATGCAGATGTCATTGCACATAATATTGTTGATGATGAAGCCGAATATACAGATATACGAGGTGCATTTAATGCCATGATCAAAGATAATGACATACGTTCTTCAGATGTATTCGTACTCTTCATTTCATCACATGGTAACATGTGGAATGATGAATTTTACATTCAGCCCGACGATTTTGATGGGAGCGATCCTAAAGGCTCTTCTATAAAATTCAGGGATTTTACCGACAGTTTGGATAATATAGCTGCTAAAAAACTCATTTTCTTAGATGCCTGTGAATCGGGAGGAGCTAAGGGAGGCAATCCTGGCAGCATAAAAGATCATATCAGTACTATTTTATCAACAAAAACAGGTTATACAATTATTACTTCTAGTTCCGAAAATGAATTGTCTTATTATAATGAAATGTGGGAAAACGGTGCGTTTACTGAAGCCCTTCTTGAGGGTTTGAGCGGTCAGGCAGACTATGATAGTGATGGAGTCATTACAACTGGAGAAATTTATAGTTACCTCGAAAGCCGGGTACCTGAACTGGGAGAACAAATCGGAAAAATACAACATCCGAATATTGTAAAAGATGATCTGGGCGACTTTCCCTTTTTCAAAACGGATCAGTTCTGTATGTCCAAAATTAAAGGAAGAAGCAATTACTATCCTACTGTTTACATCCGTAGAGACAATTGTTTGATTAATAGCTTTAAGAAAGTACAGTGCAGAGAAGCTGAAGCAGCAACACAGGAAAAAATACCCACCGGAGGTTTTCATATGGGCAAATATGAAGTAACTAATCAGCAATACTGTGATTTCCTGAATAATATTAATGAAGAGGAAATGACCATCAGAAAATGGCTGAGTTTTGACAGAAACAATAATATTTTCAGAAACAATGGAAAATTTAAGTCGGTGAGCGGCAGGGGAAATCAGCCTGTGGTGAATGTAAGTTACTATGGTGCAGTAAAATATGCCGAATGGCTGAGCGGGAAAAACTGTAAATTCCAGTACAGTCTACCTTCTGTAAAGCAATGGGAGTCCGCTGCATGTCAGGCAATAAATTTCTATCCCAATAATTATTATGCTAAATGTGAAAACTCTTTATTGGATGTTGACAGTACCTTACCTAATAGTAATGGAATACACGGCATGTCGGGTAATGTAGCTGAATGGTGCCGCAATACTTATCCCGATTTGACGTATGCAAAGGAAATTAGAGGCAGGGATAAGAAGAAGCATCATAATCGAAAAATGGACAGAAAACAAAGATTCGAACCCGATGAAAAGATCAGATATGTTGGGTTTCGACTGGTGAAGATGGATAAGTCTCAGGAAAATAAGTGTAAATAACTATTTGAAAAATCAAACCAAATACATACAAAATGAAAAAACATCAACAATTACTGCTTTTACTATTCATTGTAGTCGGGTTAGATTCTGCAAAATCTCAGAACCTGATATATGGATTAACTGGAAATGCAGGACTTAGCAAAATAAGCTTAAATTTTCCGGTTGGAGATTACAAAGCGTTATTATCATGG
>JAHDFX010000306.1 GCA_020627965.1 Saprospiraceae bacterium
ACTACGCTTCCTTTGCCTTTCTCAGGTTCCAGTTTTATGGGAGATGGGATAAATTTAGCAACTATCTTTTTTATGAATTTCATTGTTTTAAGATTAGAGTATGTTTGATTATTCGGTAATGTTCGACTAATGTAAGGCACATGTAAACGCAAAGTCGCAAGGCGAATTTCTATGATGATTCACCATAGATAGCACGAACTTACGCAGATTATAACACAGAATCTATATCAATCTGTGAGAATCTGTGGTTAAATGCGCATTTTTCATTTTGGTGTCTTTCCCCTACTTTACTGAAGTCAAGGTAGGTTTTAACAAGCTTTTTCCTGATATTGCAAAAATGAAGAACATTTTAGCTCGACTTAAGAATTCATAGAATTGTCAAAACCAAGCAATACCAATAAATCGAAAGACACTTTCACAAAAGCTGATTACATCAGATATTTAAAGTGTCCGCGAGAACTTTGGCTGAGAAAAAACCAGCCAGAAGTCATTCCGTCTCTGACTTCCACTCAATTACACTATATAGAGCAAGGTAACGTTATAGACCAACTTGCTCAGAATCTATTCAATAATGATACTTTCAAGCGTGCTCAGGGTATAGAAAAAGCAAAGGTTTCTTTTCAAAAAGAAGCTCGGCATAATGGATTGGTAACAAGAACTGATGTTTTTGCTGAATTTGAAGATGGCAGATCATGGCTATTTGAGGTAAAAGCCGCCAGCAAAGTAAAAGATGAACTGGTGGAGGATGTTGTTTTTCAAAAAATTGTCTTTGAACAGGCAGGTTATCATATTGAAAAATGCTTTTTAGTTTATATCAATACAAAATATACTGCCCAGGCTAAGGTCAATTTAACCGAACTGCTAAAAGTTTCTGATATATCGGAAAGAGTAAGCCATAAAATTCAGAAGGCTGTTCGTCTAATTCCAGAAATCAGAGCCTTTATAAAAGGACCTTGTCCTCAGCAAAGTACGCCTTTTTACTGCAAACCATTAAAGAAGTGCTTTTGTTATAAAGACCCTTCCCAACAGCTTCCTGATTATTCTGTATTTAAGATTTCCCGTTTAAGTTCCGGTAAATTAGACGCATTACTAGAAAAAAATATCCTGGACATTAAAGATGTTCCTAAAGACTTCAAATTGAGTAAACTGCAACGCATGCAAGTAGATGTGGCACAGTCGGACACCACATTTATCGACAAGGAAAAAATAGAAAACTGGCTCCATGAACTCAAGTACCCACTGTATTTCCTGGATTATGAGACTTTTGCTTATGCCATACCTTTTCAGACGGGTGTAAAAGCGCATCAACAGGCGGTTTTTCAGTATTCATTGCATGTACAGAAAAGCCCTGACAGCGAAATTGAGCATCATGAATATCTATTGAAATCGAAAGATGAGCCAGTAGAAAAGTTGGTGAAACATCTTCACAAACACCTCGGCAATACAGGTTCTGTCGTTGTTTGGAATAAAAGCTTTGAAAAAACAAGAAATAAGGAAATGGGTGAACGTTATCCTGAATATGCTCACTTTTTTCAATCAGTCAATGAAAGAATGAAAGACCTGGAAGTGCCTTTTAAGAAAAAATGGTACATACATCCCCTCTTTAAAGGTAAATCCTCTATTAAATCTGTACTCCCAGTTTTAGCGCCCAAATATGACTATACTGAATTATCCGTCAGCAGCGGCACAGAAGCCAATGTGCAATGGCATCGAATGACCAGTGAAGGACTGGATATGGATGAGTATGAACAGATTTATAATGCTCTCCTCGCCTATTGTAAATTGGATACTTTGGCTATGGTGGAGATTTTGAGGCAGTTGAGGTAGTGAAAGTGGGGAATGGTGGATTTTCAGAAATTAACCGCCGATTTTTGCATTCCATGGCAGTATGTCGGAAATCCCGACATACTGAAGTAATCTGTCTGCTGCCTTCTTTGATTTACACGGTGGATTGAAATCCACTGCTTTTGCTAACAGGGCGTTGATTTTGAGGAAGCGTTAGGAGTTGGCTTCCTCTCCCGCACCCTTTTTATTCCCCACGGGGGAAAGCCATCCCTTTTTATAGCAAAACTGTCCCAAAAACGAATTTATTTCGGAATCTCTGCCAGCGTCGAAGAGTGATTGTGGATAGTACTCCGTCTCTCTAGTGTTTGAGACCAATGAGGCGTGAAGAACCGCAGAAAATTGTAAGACAATTTAATTTCTATTTCCCACTTCGACATTCTGCAGTTTCGATATTGGATATTCTGCGGTTTCGTATGTTACGTTGATTAAGTTTGGCATTTATTGTTCTTTTTCTGGTGGAAGCTGTTTTTTAATTATTCTATCAAAATCACTTTCAAATAATCTGTCTTGAATAATTCTATATTTTTCAAATTCACTTTCTGCGTGGGCTTTGGCTATTGCGGCAGTTACTTTACCTGCATTTTGTAATATCGCTCTATCCGTGGCTTCAATAAATTTATTTAACCGTTTTTCCCAGTCTTCCATCGTTATTGGAATCTGTCTGATAGCCATATCCTCCGCTATATCCAAATAGGCAGAAACTAAGCGTTGTAATTGTTGCATTTCATTTTCCGACAGGTAATTTTTAGCCACACTTACATCAAATTTTTGGATTTTACCTTTGGGGGCATCTTTCCAAGTGGTCAATCCCATATTTTCTTTTTGGTGGTCGGCTCTGTTGACAATAACTTCCGCTGCTGTTTGACCATGTATTGCCCAATGCAGTTTGTTTTGTACCGTAGCAAAAAACCGCTTAGTAGCTTGGGCTGTTATATCATAATCTAAAGCTGTTGCATAAATATCCGTTATTTTTTGATAAAATTTACGCTCGCTCAAACGGATTTCTCGTATCCGTTGTAACTGTTCTTCAAAGTATTTTTTACCGAGAATAGTGCCGTCATTTTTAAGTCGCTCATCATCCATCGCAAAGCCCTTAATCGTAAACGCTTGCACTATTTGTGTCGCCCATTTTCTGAATTGTACGGCACGCTCGGAATTTACTTTATAGCCGACTGCAATAATTGCTGAAAGGTTGTAATGTTGCGTATTATAGTTTTTGCCGTCCGTGGCAGTTATCCGAAATTTTCGGATAACTGAATTTTTCTCTAACTCACTATCTTTAAATATCTTCTGAAGATGATCGCTTATAGTTCTAACATTTACATTATAAAGCGTCCCCATCATTTTTTGGGTCAGCCATATATTTTCATCTGCATAAATGGCATCTACACCTCCCTCTCCTGTCGCTGCAATAAACGTTAAGTATTCTGCCGAAGAAGAACGTATTAGGACTTTTTTGTCTTTATTTTCTTTTTTATCACTCATTTCACTTTCTTTTTACGGGTCTTTTTCTGCTTGGCAAAAAGCGTATCCTGTTGCACTATTTCATTCATGTTTCAAAAACAACAAGAATGTCAGATGGCATCATTTCAAAACTATTTTTCCTAATATAAATTTTGAATATTTTTTAACTCCTTCATAAAAGTTCAATAATGCAAGCTCTGTTTTCATTTCGTTATCATTAGGGAACCTCATTTTATAGAACATATTTGATAGCATCTGAAGCATAGAAATATCGCGACTAGCTATTTCCTCAATTCGACTACTCAATTGAACAATATTTTTATTCTCACCTTGAGTTAACCCTAAAATACGTTTACGAATTAAGTACGTGCGGATAGTTTTCAATGTAGAAATTAAAACATCATCACTTAAACTAAATCTGAAAGTGTCAGAGGTTTCCCAAGTGAATTCAAGGTTTCAAAAATAATTTGTGGATATTCCCCTTTAAATGGTCTTTCATCTAAAAATATTACAGCAACATTCATTCTCTGAATTGCAATAATATAATGTTCTAATGTTATATCAGGCTGAGTTAGTTTATTTTCGCTTATCAACTTCGAAAAGTGATTATAAGCATTACTCACAACTCCCTGTCTTGGTTCTTGATTGTTTACTAATGCCTTATAGCCTTCCCAATCCTTAGTAACCTGCTTAAGCTTTATTTTATCTTGAAAATCCGAGCTACTATTTGTTAAGTAATTTTGAGTGATAAAATCTTTCTTTTTAATATCAGTTTCAATATCTCGTAAAGCAATCAAAAAAAGTAGTGTACTTGTTAGCCTTTGCTGTCCATCTACAATAATTGATTTATTTGAGAACCCAGCTCCTTCTTCTTTAATCACAATAGTTCCGAAAAAGTGTTCTAATTTTTCTCGTTGTTCGTTATCTAATTCAGATTTAATAATTCGCATTACATCGCTAAAATACCTATCAATCTCTGGTTTTCCCCATGCATATGCTCTTTGGAAAGGTGGAATAAAAAATGATGTAGAGTTTTTAGCTAAAACGTGGTTAATCGAATGGTTCTCTGTTTTCATATTTTTTTTGTTAAAGGCTTCTTTTTGGTTGGATGCTACTTAACATAAATTTCATCTGAATACGATCTCAAGAAATTCTAAAATTGTAGGTTTGCCCTTTTAAAGTTACCTCAAAACCAAAGATATACAACATTCCCCTAATCCCTTAGCTTATGAGTCGAAAAAGTCCATCCACTACCAAATCCGGCATTAGCAGCAATCTGAACCAGAGGGGCTACCTCTTGATACAAGCGTTTAGAAAACGTTTGTTCATTCATCCGGGTAATCTCATTGGTATTTTCTCTGAACAGCATAGAATAATCTTCCAGAAGGTTTGTTCTTTTTGAAGCTACGGTTTGCACCGCAAGATATTGTAGTTTGGCAAAACCCTGAAAATACCTGTCCATATCCGGCAGGTTATTTCCTTTTGATGAATTGACTGCTTTCTCTACCGGGACTAAATTCCAGAGTAGGTCATGTGTTACATAACTCCAGGGAACAAAATGATCTATGGAGATATTCTCTTTGCGTAAAGCCTGTTTCGTGTAAATACTTTCCACTGCATGATCTTCAAATACGATATTCCAGAATTTATGTGCTTTACTCAAATCTCTATTGGCTGGCGGCGCAAACAACTTCTCTCCAATATTCGGCAGATTTGGGTTTCTCTTTTGCAGAAATGCTACTAAATTCCAAAGGCAGAACGATTCTACCAGTGCTATATTTTTTCTGAGGTATTCCAACCAGACGGAATGAATGATTATACGTTTATTATCGTCAGAAAAGCTATACACAGGAGCAATATTAGAAGCTAAAGCCCCTCTAGACAAGTCGGTAATAATCTGGTTTTTATCTTTGTCCTTCTGCCCTCTCAACTCATTTCTAAAGAAAGGAGATAAGAGTCGGTAAGGCACATAGCGTTTAAGCGGATTAAAATCTTTTCTTACTTTTTGGGAAGTTTTTAAAGCATTTAAGATTTTTGTCTGGACGACTTCAACATTGGCATTTTCTTCAAGCTCCGTTTCTTCTCGGATTGTATTCACAACCTTAGCCAACTGATCCAGTTTACCAAAAGAGATATGAAAGTAATTGATGGTATACCAGGCCGAAGCGATCATTTTAGCAATGATTTCATCTATACTAATTTCCTGTTTTGCTTCTTTTTTTACAATCTGAATAACAGCATAAAACCAATACAGCTTATAAGAATTGGTCGTATCTTTAAATATACCTGCCAGTATATCTACAGACAGATCATTATTATATGGTAAGTTATTGGGCGGCATAATTTTGTATCTATCATAAAGGTAGGACACAAACACAGAATATCCAATATTAGCTGAAGGTTTTCAGCTTAGGAATGACGAGGAAATAAATTTACACTATGACTCGCTCTTTTTTTCTTT
>JAHDFX010000307.1 GCA_020627965.1 Saprospiraceae bacterium
CAAAGCGGATTACCTGACTCATCATATATCTGTATGGCACCATTGACCTGTATAGAAATAATTGTACTCAACCCATCGGCATCACTGATACTAACATCGTATAACCCTGAAGCCAGATTATTTACCTGGGCGGTTGTTGCGCCATTACTCCATGCGTAGGTATATGGCGCATTACCATTTAATGCTTGTACAGTTGCCTGTCCGAGCGTATTGCATTGTTCATTGGTAGTAGATATGGTAGCCAGTAGGGCAGGAGAGGCACCACCATCATCCAATATTCCATAGAAAGAAGTCCCGTCAACTGCCGTTAAAATTCCATCATTATTAATAACACCAACTGCTGACATCATACTTCCGTTGGTAATGTTGAGCGTATATGTACCGCCAGTAGGAAGATCATCATTAACAACGATCAACTTTATAATAGGGCCATCAATGAGTTTATTGGTATTATCTGTTCGACTTAGCGCAATATCCAGTTTTTTCTGTGCAGTATTATATATGTCAAGATGCACATCAGGTTCAAGTGAAGAGCCTGTTGTATCTGCCGTAATGCTGTTAATACCAGGTAAGTCACTAAAGTCAATTGTACAGGCTGCTCCATGTGTACTCACGGGTATGTTAAGCGAAGATTCAAGAAATAATTCATAAATATAAGTCGTTGTGTTATTCCCATTAGAGGTGCTACTGGCGAGTTCTAGTCTGAACTCAAGAGGACTATCGGCAAAGGTAAGTGGTGTAATGGTATGCGTACTATCGTAATTATTGACCAAAGCATTTAGATCAATATTGTCAACAAAGCCATTTCCATCTCCATCCTGATGTTTGCTATTGATGCCGTTGACCTGGCTCGACCATTCCGGGCAGTCCTGAGCAACCCAGTCAAGTGAGGCATTTGGGCGGGCAGGGCCGGTTTCGCCAGCGGCTAAAGTCCAGAATAAGAGATCAGTAATTTCTACAATACCATCATTATTGAAGTCGCCTGGCCATACTTGTGCAGCTGTGCAGGTACCTGTTCCATTATTGCAAAAATCTTCCCAGGGAGCATCAAAATTATTTCCATTGCTGATGTCAGCGTTATCATTGGAACTACTATATAGCTGACTACAAAAAGTTGCTAAGCTCTCATCATAGCAACCACTAAGATCATTGCTGTGCAATGTTAAATATCTCAAAGTGCTGATGTTGGCAAGTTCGGGGGGTATGCTGCCACTGAGATTATTGCTGTTCAGCCATAGCCTTTGCAAATTGCTTAAATTCTCTAACTCGGGTGGTATATTTCCACTAAGTTGATTACTATATAAATAGCAGTTTCGCAGATTGGTCAAATTTCCAAATTGGGGAGGAAGGCTACCACTAAGCTGATTAGCCTGTAAATAACAATCTCTCAGACTGGTTAAATTTCCAAATTGAGCAGGAATACTGCCGCTGAGTTGATTGCCGGACATGCCTAAATAGGTTAGACTGGTTAAATTACCAATTTCAGCAGGAATACTTCCAGTCAGTTGATTTTGATTTAAACGTAAATAGGTCAGATTAGTCAAATTCCCTATTTCCGAAGGAATATCACCTATAAAATCATTTCCCTGTAAATTCAGATAAGTCAGGTTAGTTAAATTGCCTGTTTCTGCTGGAATATTGCCGTTTAAATCATTGTATTCCAGGTTCAGGTAGGTCAGTGTATTTAGATTGAAGAGTGTATAGGGAACGCTGCCGCTGAGTTCATTGGCACTTAAATCCAGAAAGGTCGGATTATTTAAATTACCTATTTCTTCGGGTATATTTCCTGTTAAGTTATTTCCAGTAGTATTGAAATCAAAAACGCAGTCAAAATCTCCATCCATATCAATACAGTTGACACAACCTTCTGCGTTCAGATTTATACCGTACCAGTTGTCCATAGCCTGATTCAAATCCCAGGGATTCGTCCAGTTGGCTCCGTCGGTGGCATTATATAAAGCTACGAGCGCCAGAGAATCTGTATATCTGCATCCCAGGTCGGCAGGACATTCACCAGTACCATTATTACAAAAATCTTCCCAGGGGGCATCCAGGTTGTTGCCATCGCTGATGTCTGCATTATCATTAGAACTACTGAACATCTGACTACACAAAATCGATAAATTCTCATCATAGCAGCCACTGAGATTATTACTGTGTAGTGTTAAGTATCTCAAAGTACTGATATTGCCAAGTTCAGACGGTATGCTGCCACTGAGATTGTTGCTGTTCAGCCACAGCCTCTCCAAGCTATTTAAGTTCTCCAGTTCCGGTGGTATATTTCCACTAAGTTGATTGATGTATAAATAGCAATTTCGCAGGTTGGTTAAGTTTCCAAATTGAGGAGGAATACTGCCACTGAGCTGATTCGCCTGTAAATAGCAATCTTGCAGACTACTTAAATTTCCAAATTGCGGCGGTATGTTACCACTGAGTTGATTGCCCGATATTCCCAGATAAGTTAAGCTGGTTAAATTGCCAATTTCAGCAGGAATACTGCCACTAATTTGATTTTGATTTAAACGTAAATAAGTCAAATTGGTCAGATTGCCTATTTCTGAAGGAATACTACCAGCGAAGATATTTCCCTGTAAATTCAGATAAGTCAGGTTGACCAGATCTCCTACCTCAGCAGAGATATTGCCGCTTAGGTCATTGTATTCCAGATTCAGATAGGTCAGCGTGTTTAAATTAAACAAAGCACTGGGAATATTACCTGTAAGCTCATTGGAACTTAAATCCAAAAATGTTATGTTGCTTAAATTGCCTATTTCAGAGGGAATAGTTCCTGTTAAATTATTTCCAGTAGTATTGAAATCAAAAATGCAGTCAAAATCTCCATCCATATCAATACAGTTGACACAACCGTTTGAATTTAGGCTGATTCCATACCAATTATCCATAGCTTCATTCAAATCCCAGGAATTTGTCCAATTAGCGCCATCGGTAGCATTGTACAAAGCAACTAATGCAAGAGAATCTTCATATCGGCAGTCAGAAGGGGGCGTTATACTACAGGTTCCTAGCCCTACAGCACACCAGGCTGCTTCGGTTTGCAATGCCTCATTCGAGCCAGCTCCATAGAGGTCTACAGCCGCCTGTATCGACCCTGCCCGTGCATCTGCATATTCTGAAGTAGCAGTAAGGTATACCGTAAGATTGCGATAAGCAATAGCTGCTGCTTTAGCCATTCCGATACTATTCACCGTATAAGCATCGCCATTGTCATTTATACCATTACCACCTTCAGTAAGCAGGTAAAACCAATAATTTTGTACACCACTATTATAGTGTACACCGCAATTATCATTAAAAAAACTGCAAGGCGGATTAATGGCATACCAGAAATCGCCAAGATAAGTATCCGGCTGTCTCGTCAAAGCATTAGCAGCATTAGGGTCGCTCATATTACGGAGGGTGTTTTTTCCAGTTCTTACCGTAAAATCACCTCCCATCAACCAGTCATTTGAGCCACGCATATAATTCTCCGCTACTTCTCCGAAGATATCCGAGAAAGACTCATTGAGCGCTCCCGACTCGGCACTATACACCAGATCAGCCGAGAAGTCGGTTATGCCGTGTACCATTTCATGTGCCACTACATCAGGAGCTGTCAGAGAGCTGAAAGTACTATTATCTCCATCTCCGTAGGTCATCCAGGAACCATTCCAGAAAGCATTATTATAATTTTCACGATAGTGAACCCAACTCAATAAGTCCATTCCATTATTATTCAGGCTATTTCTGTTGTGTGCATTAAGGAAATATTCCTGCGTTTTTTCTGTTGCCCAGAACACTTCTGCTGCTGCCGGATCGGTATTGTTGGCAAGTATCTGTGGGTATGAGGTGCTATTATTAGCTGTAAAAACTTTTACATTGACACCCGTACTATTACTTTGTAGTGTGCCGTCATTGCAGGCGGTGAAGTTAACAGTGCCTGAATAATCAGTATTTGCTGTTACATTGATCTCACCAGTACAATTATGGATTTTTTCCACAGCACCAAGTATAGCAGATGTTTGTGCATCCACATAAATTATTTGTCTGCTCAATGGCTCTATAGCATATACATCAAATTTATAGGCTAGTCTATAGTCTTTGGCTTTTCTTTCAGGATCGGGATTGGTAATAACAAGCTCCCCTAATGGGTAAAAGCTGGCATCGGCACTGTTTTTTACTTCTTTCAACATGCTTTCATGAACAGGGTTCTGCCAGGCATATTCAGTCGCATTGATATGTTGAAGTGCAGCCTGTAGAGCTGTTATTTCGCTGATGCCAGGACTGATATTTGTATTAAGTTCTCTAATGAGTTTGCCATTGGCATGTTTTACCAGATTGTTTTTTTCATGCATCAGATATATAGCTCCTTCTATAGGTATACCTTTGTAAGTCTGTTGATAACGGTAATGACGAAAACCCAGTTGATCTTCTTCCATTTTCAGGAGTTCGAGGTCTTCATCTGTTTGCAATTGCAAGCTGATTTTACTCTGTGCTAATTGTTGAGCCGAGATTTGCTCTGTTGTCCTGAATGTTGTCCAGTCGGTGTTTTCTTTTTCGTAAAAATCTGATGACCTTGAATCATTCTGTGCATACATTTGAACAAAAATGAGACTGTAGACTAAGATGTGTAATAAGGTTTTCATGCTGTATTGTTTGATTATTCTTTAAAAGCAAAACCCCACAGCTTTTACAATATGGGTAAAAGCGCAGGGATTTACCTTTGTGGATAAGGGGACGGATAAATTGTCGATATTTCTGTCCAGGTTCTTATTTCAATAGGATGATACAAATCTACAGTATAAAATTGTCACTTTTTTACAGTATTTTGCAGAATGATAAAGATAGTTTGGTTTTTATTATCTTTATTAATTGCTTTTTATGAGCGTTTTAAAGCTTAATTAATTTTTTTTAAATGGCTAATAGTTTTTTGTGCCTGGACTTGTTGAGCACATTTTCTCAAAAAGAATTAGAAGATTTGGCAGACTTTATTTCCTGTCGTTATTTTAATACAGATCGTTATGTAATTCAACTGCTGAATGTATTAAAAAGTGATGTGTTGGGGAAAAGAAGCTTTGATATAGAAGTTCGTACAAATATCTATCGGAAAGTATTCGCCGACTTACCTGTTCCAGAAGTTGAGCTGGATAAAAAACAACAGGTATTGCTCAATTATAAGCTCAATGCACTTACTCGTCTTGCAGAACAGTATTTAAGTATCGAATCACATAGAAAGGATGCTGTCTATAAATGTGAACTATTGTATCCTGAATTGCTAAAAAGGAGACAATTCAGGTTGTATAACCGACATGTGAGCAGGGATAAAAAGCAACTTCAGGAGCAAGTAGTGAAAGAGGAGAGTCATTATATGCAGGCTTATAAGATCGAAAAAAGCGAGATAGAATATCTTTATTTAAATAACAGGCTGGGAGAAGAAGGTGCTTTTCAGCCAGCAGCTTATCATCTGGATATTTCCTATCTGCTCAATAAGTTGGAGTTATATCTTTCTGAATTGTCAGTGAAAAACCTTTCAGTTCGGGGAACATCTGATTCTAATCCGATACAGGCTATTCAAGGCTTGTTAGAATTACCACAATATGCCGATAATCCGCTTATTCAGATATATCTGGCAAACATAAAACTTATTGAACAACAAGGAGATGCTACGCATATTCACTTACTAAATTTGCTGGAAGAACATGGCAACAATATTCCAGCTCATCTTTTAAAAGACTTCTATATTTCTATTATCAATTATTTCAT
>JAHDFX010000308.1 GCA_020627965.1 Saprospiraceae bacterium
TAGAAAAGCTATATTATATAGGTGACGGACGTATATAATATAGGTTATAAATCTCTAGTGTGTAGGTTCCTGATATATATCATATACCTCGAAGAGTCCAGCATACCTTTTCATAAGGTATATCATATAGATTAAAAGTGTATATCATATAGGTAGAAGATGTACACTGTATATCTTAGCAATGTATATTGTATAGGTTAAAGACGTATAATATATACGTAAAGAACGTATGGCATATAGATACGAAACGTATAGCATATGCCTCGAAGACGTATAGTATATATATCTAGGACGTATTGAGGCAGCTTTGAGCACCAATGGTAATCTACAATTACGGTAGTGTTCGACTAATGTAGTGTACATGTAAACGTGAGAGTCGCAAGGCGAATTTCTTCTTTCAAAGGGTAGGTTTCCTGTATTAAACACCCGTGTTATATAAAAAATATTCGCCTTGCGACTATACCCTACATTAGTCGAACACCTCTGAAATGACGGATAAAAGCAAAAACCCAATACGAAGTATTGTCAAAAAAAGCCCAGGGCATCCCACCAAAACCCCAAAAACTCGCATCTACCCAGATATAATAGTTAAAAACTAAGCATTAGAAAATGAAATTAACAAACACATTCAAATTAATCATCCTCTTAGCCCTGGTTGCAGGAGCAACTATGGCACTAAGCCCCAAAACCTCACCCAGCTTTCGCAACATCATCAATGAACTGCTGGAAGAACTTAAAAAAACAAACGAAGAACGCCCTGAAGACCGGGTATACATACATACCGACAAACCCATGTACAAACCCGGCGAAACCGTCTGGCTATCTACCTATGTAAGAGAAGGAGCTAGCCTGAAAGCCTCTAAAAA
Source organism: Saprospiraceae bacterium (assembly GCA_020627965.1). GTDB lineage: Bacteria > Bacteroidota > Bacteroidia > Chitinophagales > Saprospiraceae > JAHDEO01. Next base: position 867 of record JAHDFX010000308.1, read on the forward strand.
ATCAGGGATCGTACATGTCGAACTCATTAACCCAAAAGGCGCAGTAGCCAAAAAGATCAGCCTCATTGCCGACAATGGCCAAGCCTGCGGCGACTTTGACATCAGCGAAGAAGCACCAGGTGGTATGTACAAAGTAAAAGCTTATACCAACTGGCAGAAGAACGATGAAAATCCAGCTTATTTTGTCAAAGAACTGCAAGTACAAAAAGTAGTATTGCCCCGACTAAAAATGAAACTGGACTTCGAACGGGAAACCTATGGTGCAGGCGATGCTGTCAAAGCAGAACTAGATTTAAATACCAATGCCAATCAACCTTTAGCTAATTATACATTCGATTATGTCGTCAATTTGGCTGGTCAGCAATTACTAAAGAAAAACGGTACAACCAATACAAAAGGCGAAGCCAATATCACCTTTGATCTGCCCACTAAACTGGAAAGCAATGACGGTATTCTCAACGTCATGATCCAATATCAGGGCTTGACGGAATCTATATCTCGCTCTGTGCCTATCGTACTGAATACCATAGACCTGGCTTTTTACCCCGAAGGTGGCGATCTGGTCAATGGAATTAAAAGCCGTGTAGCTTTCAAAGCCTTAAATGAATTTGGCTTACCCGCTGATATTGAAGGGAAAGTGCTGAGTAGTTCAGGATTGGAAGTAGCTGATTTTAGTTCTTACCATCAAGGTATGGGCGCATTTGAATTTACCCCATTAAAAGGACAATCTTATCAGGTGCAAATCACAAAACCAGAAGGCGTAAAAGCTCAATATGACGTACCCGAAGCCTTGAAGCGTGGCTTTGCCTTAGAAGTAGTGGAAGTGACTAAAGATAACATCATTGTCAATACAAAATCGACTGAAAACGAGGAATTATACGTTTTGGCGAATATTCGTGGTGAAAATTATTATGCTAATCCTATCAAAGCCAATTCGGGCGATAATCTACACCGTATTTCGACCAATAAAATGCCTGCTGGGGTAGCTCAGTTGACCTTATTCGACAGCAAAGGAATTGCCCGTGCAGAGCGACTAACTTTCGTCAATAAGCATCAGGAATTGGACATCAATATTTCCACCAACAAAGAAAAATACCAGCCCCGTGAAAAAGTGGAAATGACCATTGAAGTCAGCGATAAGCGCGGCGTTTCGATGCCTGCTGATCTATCCGTAGCTGTAGCAGACGATCAATTACTGACCTTTGCGGATGATAAATCTTCCAATATTCTTTCCTGGTTGCTGATGGAGGCTGACCTGGCTGAGGAAGTAGAAGAACCTAATTTCTATTTTGATAAAGAAGAAGAAAAAGCCGACCTCGCACTGGATTACCTCCTGATGACTTCCGGCTGGAGACGCTTTACCTGGGAACAGATACAGGAAGGACTGCCCGTGGCAAGCTATCCGGCTGAATCCAATGTGTTAAAAGGAATAGTGTATGGTAAAAATAATAAGCCGCTTCCCAATGCTGTAGTAAAAGCAGGCGGTATTCAGCGGACTACCGATGAAAACGGACAATTTCTTATTGAAGGTGTGGAACTATATCAGCCTGTTGATCTTGCTGTAAATGTCGGTGAATATGAGGTGGTTAGGAGAGCTTCAAGTTATGGTAAAGAACTGACTTTCCGTCCAAATATCAAAGGAAGAGTATTAGATGAAAGCGGAGAAGGTTTACCATTTGCTAATGTATATATCAAAGGTACGAGACATGGCACGACCACTGATATAGATGGGAATTATGAATTGACAATCCCCGCAGATGCTCCTGAAAACCCTGAAATTGCTGTATCCTATACAGGATATAGTAATCAAGTGGTGGCAATCAATGAAGCCAGCGAAATAAATATAAAAATGGAAGAAGGTATGATGCTGAACGATGTTGTTGTCACGAGGGCTGGACTTGTAGGGCGTAGAGCATCCATTCCTGTTAGAAAAAAAGCAAAGGCAAGACCACAAGTCGCTATGGCAGCACCACCTCCGCCACCTGTAATAGAAGAGGTTGCAGACGAGGTATTGGAAGAGGTAGAAATGATACAAATGGATATAGTAGATGCAGAAGATCTGGAGGAATTACCCGTCAGAAATGTCAATGCACTGGAAGCACAAACGGCCGGAGTAGCAAAAGATGATGCTGCTGAAAATGTGCAGTTCAAAGGAGCTAGAGAAGGCGACGAAGCTGTTTTTGTGGATGGTGTTAAAATAAGAGGGCAGGCATCAGTTGTAAAAAAAGCTGAAGAAGAAAAAGCTCGATTAGTACAAGTAGAACGAGTAGCAAAAGAAGAAGTAAGACAGGAAGCAAAAATCGCGAATAGAAGAGCAGAAGCAGAACGTTTTGCGATAGGTAGGGCTCAAGACATCAGAATAAGAGGAGATAGAATAGCAGACAAAAAACCAGCCCCGCCAAGAATTCTGTATTACCGTCCACGCGAATTCCCCATGCCTAAGTATGAGAATAAGCCGGTAAAAACTGCTCAACGCACCGACTTCCGCAGCACGATCTATTGGAATGGTCATGTAAAAGTAGACAGAACGGGCAAAGCCAAATTGGAATTCTATACTTCCGATGCGATTACTTCGTTCAATATCACAGCAGAAGGCATAGGAAAAGACGGAACAGTAGGACGAGCTACACATAAATTCTATTCCCAATTGCCTTTCAGCATGAATACTAAGATTCCCGTAGAGGTGGTAACGGGTGATGTCTTGAAATTGCCAGTGACTTTTGTCAATAACACGGATGCTCCGCTGGATGGCTTACTGGATTTTACCGTTCCCAAAGGCTTTATACCAAAAGAAAAACTACCGGAAATGCTGGAAATAGCAGCCAATTCCACCAGAACGGATTATCTGGAATTTCTCATTACCAAGCCACAAAAGAAAGCTAAATTTGGCGTACAACTTTACAGCAATGGCTTTGAAGACGCCGTAATGCAGGAGATCACCTCAGTATCTGAAGGTTTCCCGGCTGGTGTATCTTTCTCCAATCAGGAATTGAATGAAACTTATCCTATAGACATCAATGATGCTGTGGATGGCTCGATTGAAATGACGCTGACTGCTTACCCTGATATTGCAGGAGAACTGATGTCTGGACTGGAATCGATGCTGCGTGAGCCACGTGGCTGTTTTGAGCAGACTTCTTCGGCTACTTATCCGAATATTTTGGTTTTACAATACATGCAGGAAACCGATCAGATCAATCCTGAAATTGCTGCCAAAGCTAAAGGGCTTATCGCCAGAGGATATAAAAGACTGGCAGGTTATGAGTCAAAAAGTGGCGGTTTTGAATGGTTTGGTGGCGATCCTGGTCATGAAGGACTGACAGCTTACGGGTTAATGGAATTTGCAGACATGCAAAAAGTATGGGATGGAGTTGATAGTAAAATGATAGATCGTACCGTCGATTGGTTAATGAGCAGAAAGGATGGAAATGGTTTGTTCAAACGCAATCCCAGAGCTTTACATCAGTTCGGACTGACCGACGATCAAACCATGAGTGCCTACATTACTTATGGGCTGACGGAGGCTGGTTACGACGGTTTGAAAAAAGAAATAGAACTGGCTTACAAGGAGGCTATGAAAGCCGATAATCCATATTTGATGGGGCTTACCGCCAATATTTTATTAAACAAAAAAGATAAAAAGCGTGGCAATGAAGTCTTAGCAAAACTGATAAAAAATCAGCAAAAAGAAGGAGGTTGGAAACATGACAATCAGCACAAATCTGGCCCAGGTTCCAGTGGACAGGCATTGAAAATAGAAACGGCTGCACTGGCTTTAATGGCATTATTAAAGCAGGACAAAGCTAATCCGGAACAAATTCAAAAATTGTCTCAATTTGTCCGTAATTCACGTGGCGGATACGGAGGTTTCGGTAATACCAACAGTACTGTACTGGCATTGCGTTCATTGATCGCTCATGCGAAATATGCCAAGCAGACACAGGAAAGCGGGGAGATTGAACTGTATGTGAATAATAAGAAAGTAGCGACTAAACAATACGAAGCTGGTACGAAAGGCGAAATTGTATTGAATGATCTGGCACAATACGTCAAAAGCGGTCAGCAAAACGTAAAGGTAAAGTTCGCTGGTACAAAGAACGCATTGCCTTACACTTTGGCAGTCAACTGGAATACCACATTACCATATTCCGATAAAGAATGTGTGATCGACTTAGAAACTACTTTAGCAAAGAAAAATGCCAAAGTCGGAGAAACACTCCGTCTGACTACAGAATTGACCAATAAAACAGCCGAAGGTCAGCCCATGACCATAGCCATCGTTGGTCTACCAGCAGGCTTAACTGCGCAACCCTGGCAACTGAAAGAATTACTGGACAAGAAGACGGTCGATTTCTATGAGATCATCGGTAATAATGTCGTTTTCTATTATCGTCAAATGGCACCTTCAGAAAGCAAGACGATCCATCTTGACCTGAAAGCAGAAATGCCCGGCGAATTTGATGCACCGGCTTCCTCGGCTTATTTGTATTATACCAATGAGTTTAAAGACTGGGATTCAGTCGAGACAGTTACAATTGTACAATAAAAAACACCACAGATGCACACAGGTTATCACAGATAAAGATGAAAAAATCTGTGTTAATCTGTGCTATCTGTGGTGGAAAAAATATATTAGACTTGTTACCCTTTAAAAACTATACAACTATGCTTTATTTCCATAATACTGAGTGCGGCGTTGGCCTGTCAAAAAAGTGTTTGACGGAGGAGTTTTTTTTGACAAGATTTTTTTGCTTCGTTTTTTTATCGAATGA
>JAHDFX010000050.1 GCA_020627965.1 Saprospiraceae bacterium
TTACACAAAATCTATTGCTAAATCAATTGCTTACTAAAAACTGTCCGAAGTGTTGAATGATGGAAAAAGTGCACAAGTAGTTGTTAAAAAATCTCTTCTGGTATACTCTTTTTTAAGAGATTGAGATAATGAAGTAGAACTAATAAGCTGAGTATCCATATGAGATTCCTCATTCAATGTTATAGGCTGGGTTAAGGCTAAAACCGTCATTCTGATTGGTGTCGGTGAGAGATACATCACCATTACTTTGAACGTCAATAGCATCTAACTTTCTTCTCAAACGTGCTATCTGAAGTTCAATATTAAAATAATTTGTATTAGCTATTTCCATAAAATTTTTTATTTCATCATGAATTGCTATAACATCAGATTGTAGTTTTTTGTCATTAGCAAGAAGCCTTCCATTTTCAGTAACGAGCAGTTTGTACTTATTGATAATTTCTTCATCTTTTTTCAAGAGCTGTTTATCTGTGTAACTTGGTTTTTGCTTTGCAATATTTATAAACTCTTGTATAGATGAGCATCCTATCATTAAAAAAAGACATGTGACATATACTAATCTCGATAAATAATTTGTCATACGTTTTCCCCCTGATACCTGAATCATTACTACCTATAAAGTATGTTATAGGCAGTAATACTTCATGATCTAGCAAGATATGCTCGTTCTAGTATGGTTTGCAAAAAGTTCGTGTTGTTTGAGAAATCATTTTCCAGAAGGATCATATGGAAGAACTTCCCCGAGAGAAATATCGAATTCTGCTTGTAATGCCATCTGTTCCAATTTTCGTTGAGAAGCGTCACTTGATACTAACAGGTCCCATTCTTTTTCTTCTTCACCGTCAGAACGAAGCATGGCCGCAATAGCTCCTGCAAAAACATTCTGCTCTTGTTCTGAAAGTTTTCGTAATTGAGAAACGGCTGTTTCTAATTGTTGTGTCATCATCGTCATAAATCTTATAAAAAGTATACTCAAAAACCTATATGGCACACACCATAACATATGATACTAATGAAAATAAATAAACCCACCAAATATTGAAAATCCCCCTTCCCCTGCAAATAGCCCGCAACCTTCCCAAATGGTTTCAACGCTATGTGTTGAACCTGATCGAAAATCCAGTTCATGGAAATGCCGCCTTCATGGACGCGGCCGAACTCAAACATCACTTCTCCCCTAAACAAAATACCGGGCTCTGGCTCTCGGATAAATACCGCCTCAGTCAGCAAGAAAGTAATGCCAATATCATCACCTTGGGAGTAACCGGCTCTGGGAAATCCCAGGGATTGGGGTACCGAAATGTCCTGGACATCGCTGGTTCCGCCATCATCACCGACTTATCCGGGGAATATTACCGACATACCAGTGGCCATCTGGCGAAACAAGGGGCCACCATCCAAGTTCTCAACCTCAATGACCCTACATGTTCTGCTCGTTTCAATCCCCTGCTTCGTCTCAAAACCCACCAGGAAGAACAGTTCGTCGCTCAATCCATTGCCCAGCGTCTGCACAGTGCTGATGACCCCATCTGGACGACCCTGGCGAGTGAACTCATCTTTCTCGTGATTCATGCCCTGAGTGCCTACAGTCGCCATCCGGCACGCCGTCAATACCAAACCTTGGGAAATGTCCTCTGGATTATTTCCAACCTGCTGAGTCATCCGAACGATGTCTCTGGTTTTTTCGCAGAAGCCCTGATAAACGACCCCTTTGCCTTTGCGCGCTACCAAAGCCTGATTGCCAAAGACGAGAAAGTGCTCTCCAGCACCATCACAACAGCAGAAGCAGCTCTTGAGCTCTTCACCGACCCAGCCGTACGCCGTCTCACTGCTGGTGATACCCTCTGTCTTGATCCACAGATCATGCGCCGCCAACGAATCATTACTTACCTGATCGTGCCAGAACATCTGACGGGTTACTATGGACTGCTGATGAATCTGCTCTACAGCAGCTTTTTCAATGAAACATTCCGCTCGAACAGCACCGAAACAGCAGGGTATCCCATCACCCTCATGATGGATGAGTTTCCCGCGATGGGAAAACTCAACAACTTTGCGACCACTGCCACCACAATTCGGAAATACAACATTTGTCTGCACATGTTGTTTCAAAGCTGGTCACAACTGGAGGCGGTATACGGCAAAACAGATGCGGAAAGTATCCTCGAAGGCGGTGTTGGTACGAAAATCTTTTTGCCCGGACACTGGCTCAAAACAGCACAGTGGCTGGAGGCATCACTTGGCTATACGACGGTCTATGATTCCAAATATGGCGGGGTTGACCAACGAACTGTTCGAGAAGCTCTCCTCTCCGCTGACCAGATACGGATGCTCGAAGATGAACACGCGATTATTCTGACGGGGAATAAAAGACCCATCAAGCTGAACATCCCGTATGCCTATAAAACAAAACTCAATACTCTGCTCAACATACCACCAGCCCCACTTCCAACGGGCACCGCTGATCCACCAGAGCAATTGATCCCCCTTGGTCATCTTTCTAACGCGAACGACCTTGATATGTTTTCCGATACCTCAAGAGCGACTTCACCCGTCCCATAACACCGCATCGTCTCATCCCCGTGCGCCACCAGCGAGTAATACCAATACGTATGCACGATTGCAGTCCCCGGAAAAAGCGGTGCTGCTGGGATGCTGAAAGAACATCCTCCTGAAGTACTTGTGGTACAGAGGGTTCATGCACCTTCACAGAAAATTCATTATTTCTTGTGCTCGCCACCACCAAAGACTGCGCTTGAGAAGCAAAAAGCTGGGGATAACGTTCGAGCTGATACTGTTCGAGCTTCCTCTTGAGCTGGGCAAACCGAGCTTTTTTCAGCCAATGCTTTTTGCTGGCGTACAGGGTATTAGCCGCAATTATGCAGTGAACATGAGGATGCGCTGTATCCCGGTGAACACGCGCATATGCCAGGCAATCAGGGGCGCGCCAGGTAAGCCACCGCTGCGCCAGATCGGAGAGCGTCGCATCTGTCAGATAACGGCTATCGGCGCGATGAAACGACAATATTTCGTGATAGCACCAAACGCCATTTTTGCGGGGTCGAACAAAACGGGCATTGTCCAAAAAAGCCTTTTCCAGATCAGCTTCCCCACCCTGCAGGGCGAAGGCTGGAAGATTATGCAAAATCACCTCCCCTACCGCCGAGTCATTGATATAGCGAATCAGTTGCCCAAACGATTTAGTTTTTCGAGCCAGGCTTTTGATAACCATTGAGTGCGGAAGAAGAAAGCAAATTTCGCACACACTGCTCCATCGCCTGAAGATGTGCCTGCAACGCTTTTGCGTCTCCCCAACGAAGTCGCTGATACTGATTAGTATAGCGGGCAATTTGATTGACCAGGTTCCCAATATTCCGGATATCCAGGCTGCAACGGCGGACAGCCTTGACCAGATCAGGATTGAGGAAGGTCGTATCATCCAAAAAGGCGGAAACGGCTTGTTTTACAAACGACGTTTTCCGCATGCCAACTTGACGAGCAAGTGCCACCAAACACCGATGCTCTGCTGCATTTAGGCTAATAGATACCCGTTGCCGATGCTCATCAGATGGTACTGGCATCTGCTTCAAACGAGACATGATCTTCTTATGCCAACGTAACAAAAGAGATCGAATCGTATGGGCAACAGCCTGCAGAGGTCCGGAAGGCATGTGAACTCAGAAAATGGTGGCGATGTGGGGGTCAAGGGGGGTTCCCCCTTGCAAGATAAGGTGCTTTGCACCTGGTGGGTTTTGGTTACCCCAATGGTTACCACTTAGGTAACCAGGGAAAGTGCCTTTGGCACGTTGGTAACCAAAACCCAATCTTGCCGGCGATAGCCGCTCACTTCGTCATCTCCAAAATATGTTTCCGAAGTGAAGGAAAAGAAATGCACGAAATCAGCCTATCCAAGCATACGGAAAAAATGCAACACCGCTTATTTTTCGACCACTGCATTTCGTGCTGAGCTGTTTTTCAGCTATGTTGGAGTGTGGATATGGACAACACCTCATTTCTGACTTCGGCTGACCTTCGCTCGCTTCGGAGTGCTGTTTGTCCTACTGCGCTTTGGAAAGCACTCGGGCTTGAGCAAGACAAGCGACTTTCAAAAGCGGTGGACTGGTGGGCACGATCCCCACTTGCTGAGGAAAAGACGGCTTCATTTCACATGGATATGAACAGCGGGAAATGGTATTGCTTTTCAACACAGACTGGTGGCGGTCCGATTGAACTGGTGCGAAAAATTGAGGCCAGCAAAGGACGAATACTCAACAGCTACGAGGCTGGACGCTGGTTATTAGAAGCAGGGATCAGTTCTCTGCCGAATCGTTGTTTTTCCGCTATATCTCCCCTGCAGTGCCAAGAAACAAAAACCTCCAAAGAACCCACTCCCCCTTCCGTGGAAAATACGCCTATCCGGCAAAACCTGGTGCCACTTCTGGAATACCATCCGCTTTTTGCAGAACGAGGTATTAGCCCATCTACTTGTGAGTACTTAGGAGCTGGTTTTTTTCCACTGACAAATCGAAACAAACACAGTCCTATGCAAAACCGCCTCGTATTCCAGGTACGCGGCATAAAAAAGAGAGCTGACCCTGCGATTTCTACCTGTCTTACCCACATAGGACGAGCAACGAATGAGGAACAACCCGAAAAATGGCGATTTTATGGAACGTTCCATAAAACCCTTGAACTCTACAACATTGACCACTTGTACGATGATTCCAAAACGCAGCAGCAAATACAAGCTACTAAAACCCTCATCATCGTAGAAGGCTGTTTCGATGTCGCAAAATTAGTGGAAGCTGGTATCCGCAACGTCGTCGCCATATTTGGAGCACATATATCTGAAGCGCAACAAATCGCTGTGCAACAGATCATCGAACATTTCTCTATCCAGCAGTGCTGGCTCTGGTTCGACCGAGATACAGCAGGTCGTACTGGTATGCAAACTGCTCTTGCCGGCTTGCAAAATCAACAGATCAATGCACGTATCTTTCCCTGGGAACAAACCTTTCAGGGACGAGGGCAACAAAAAGGCATCCCGACCAACATCCAGGATGTCTGCGATTTCACCCCTTCCCAATTGCGCTGGCTCATCAGAAAGCTCGTTTGCTCAGATTACCCTTTCTTCTCACCTTCCCAGTAACAACACTTCCACATAATTCAAGTAATTCAAAATTTTTGAATAATTTGAGTATTTTAAATTATCCGAATAACTCGAGTAATACTAGTTACTCAAATAATTCGTAATACTTGTAATTATTGGAAAAACAAATGCTGTCGATTTAAAATTCGAGTTATTTGAATTATTCGAGTAATTTAAATAATGTACGTATTTATTATTACTTGAATTACTCGAGACAGTAGGCTACTGTATATTGCATAATACGCATTACTTGAGTAATTCGAGTAATTCAAACATTTCACATTATTCGAGGAATTCAAGTTATTCTATGAAAATCACTGTCTACAGCATGAAAGGCTCTGCCGGAAAAACACCTATTGCCACCAATATAGCCCTTGATCGTGAGTACGCCTTAGGCACAAACGAGCTCTACCATGTTTTTGAAGGATTCATACCTGAAGAGCGGCTACTTGCCATTGAACCAGATGACGCCTTTCCGCAAATACCAGATGATGTTGATATTGTCTTTGACCTGGCGGGATCTCTCTCAAAAGGAACACCGAGTATTCGTTCTGCCATTGAACAATCTGATCTGGTCATTGTACCCATCTACAATGAAGTGAAATCGCTTAATGCCGGTATTCATACTATTTTAGAAGTGGCTCACTTCACACAAAATATTCTTGTTATTGCTACCAAACTTCAAAAAAAGAAACGTAAAGGCAATCAACCGGAAATATTTCTTGATTGGAAAGATTCAAAAGACTGTCAAAATATTGCGGAAACGGTGCAAAAAAATGTTGATTTTCCGGTTCCCATTTTACCATTGAAATCATCAAATGCCTTTGATGCTCTTTTTGAAAAAGAACGTTCTCTTCAACAAATGTGTCTTGATGACCCCCTTCTTGCTCACTCCTATCGTGAGGTAGTGCGGCAGTTTAACGCTATTTATCACTTTATCGATCAAAAACATGCCCAGTAAAAACAACATCGCCGGACTTATTCGCCCAAAATCTACGCTTACCCAGTCTCCACCTGTTCCTCTTGAAGTAGCACCGGTGCAGAAAAATAAAAAGGCAAGACCTGGAAGAAAACCGAAACCGATTGCTGAAAAAGAACAACATCCCGTCCCCATTCGATTCACAGATGCGGAGTTTGAGCAGCTTCAAAAAAAAGCGGGAGATGTTCCCCTCGCGACATTTATCAAAAAACTCCTTCGTGAAGAAACCAACCTTTTTGGAAAATAGCCTTCCTTTTCCTTCACTTCTTCTTTTTCTTAGGGGACTCTCCTGATAAGTGTTGGTACCGTATACGAATATAGTAACGCTATGATCTTACCCAGTTTTCGAGCTGAAAATCATCTCGTAGTGGCTGAATGGTTTCAAAAATATGGTCATTGCTCACCAGTATCATGCCCTCTGCAATCGCAGTACTGGCCAGTATAAAGTCAATATCATGTCGTTTTATAGCTCTTTTGGTAATACCTGTTTGCGTCTGATACTGCTGTTTGATTTGTCCAAAAAGATCAGCACCTTGTAGGGATAGAGGGACAACAGAAAACAGCGATGTAACGGTATCTATAAAGCCTGAAAATCGAGTTTTATTCGCTGCTGATTGACTGCAAGAATATCCATGTTTTAATTCATAAAAAGAAAGTATAGAAGCAAAAAATTGGTCGCCATAACCCGTCTGTTTCAATCGTGAGGATACCTGCTCGAAGTATGGAGAATCTTGTTCAGAAAGGTAAGAGATGGTATTGGTATCCAGCAGGTAGTTCATGAAGAAACATTAACATCAAGGGGGCTTTTCAATTCAAAGGTATCGCGAAAGTCACGAACATATCCCCGCAGTTCATCACCAGCTCCATTACTCAGAAAATTCGATTCACCTAGTACTCGTGCTATTTTCTCTCCCTGGCTTTCCGGTTGTTCAGAATACGTAAGTACTTGTTGAAGTGTCTCTTGTGTCAATCCGTTTGCCTTTGCTTGGCTATGACTCTTTGCTAATTGCTTCAGGAGCCGAGAACGTTCACCGCCCATCGCCTCATATTGCTGGAGTGGTAACATCACCACAATTGATTCACCACGACTCGTAATGGCTACAGGTTCCATCTGGGCTTTCCGGAGTATGGCTCCTGGTCGTTTATTCAGTTCGGTAGAGGAGATTTGTTTGAGTGTCACTGTTAAGATCACTATAGTGAAAAAATGAAAACTATATATAAAATACCTATTTTAGGTATTTTACGCAAATAGTTATGCGGTAATGCAGAATGCTGTCTTTTCAACAGGAAAATAAACTATCTTCTTTCTGAAAACGCGAAATCTTCCCGAAAATCCTCCCGATTTTTTCTTACAAATGCGGCTGTATCACTATCAATAATGTTTGCCATTTGATGAGCAACTTTAGTCCATTTCCCTTTTTGAGGTATATTCCTTTTCTCTGTTACCCTTGAGAGATGATAGTGTTTTTGACAAACCATTCACAAAGATACTATTGGGGTAATAGATTCCATCGTCTTTGTGACTGTGGTTTGTCAGTCTGTTGCCCCAATAATATGAAACAAAAATTGAAATTGATGACTCAACAGCAACTGAGAGTTATTGGTGATCTTCTTTTGCTTCTTCTTGAACATCCGGAGATACGCTGGTCCCAGGATGAAAGCGCTAAATTGCACAGTACTGCTATTGATGTTATTAACCTACAAGTGGGTATTCAGGAGAAGTGACTAGTACCTGAGACGTTAAACGCTCTTAAATCGTTTTTGCGGCGTTTTTTTGTGTCTCTTGTGGTTAAAGTTGTCTTTTGCTAAAAAATGCGAAATTTCGCAAATATGTGGCATATTACGGGTGTTCTGCTCAGTCCTTTGCCCTTATTGGTGGAAAAAGGGTAAGAAATCTTGCCTTACCCCTTTTTTCCCTTTGGACGGTCATTGGCTCCTCAGCTTGTACCGTGATTCGATCGTACCATGTCTTTTTGTCGGTCAAAAGGGCTTCTTTTTCCCTTTTGGGGCAAATACCTGCGGGGGCTTGGGGGCGGCGAGCCCCCAATTCGGAAATTTTATTTCCGCAAGCCGCTTGCGGCATTGTGTTTAATACAATAGTATTTAATACAATAGTGTTCAGCTCCTTTTTTTAGCTCTTTTTTGGCTTAAAATCAGTAGTTTACGCTTATTGGGGTGTACAGCCTAGTCCTCAGTAAGTGTACAGCCTAGTCCTCAGTAAGTGTACAGCCTAGTCCTCAGTTAAAAATGGACTTATCCACAGGTTCAAAATGTCCTGTACAGCCTAGTCCTCAGATTGCTATTCTGTCTGTACAGGAAAGTCCTCAAGGTGAAAACTTCTTTTTTGATAGGTATCCATGACGATTGAATCTCTCGTTAAGAAGCCAACTCAGATAGAAATGTTTGAATCTATGGAGATTGCTCGTCCTGATGTCAACATTGGTAAGTGGGCAGGTTGGATTTTTGCATCTCCTTGGTCAAAAAATTTGCATGATCCTAAAAAACATGTTTGGCAAACGGAATTTGATGATCGATTGGTAAAAGCTTCTATTGCTATTCGTCCGGTTAGTGGGATGAAACGTCCGACAACAACCTCATACCGTGTTTTTTTGGCACTCCTTCAAATATGGGAGCAATTGGAAAAGCCTGTTGATGGAGTCATTGTTTTTTCTGCTCGGCAGTTGGCAGAAATGTTACACATGAAGGGTTTTGGAAGACGGAATGCGGAAATTATTCATGAGCACTTAGAGATCTTGAGTGGTACATTACTCACTTGGACGTTTGCTTTTGAAAAAGAAGGACAAAGAGAACGTGTTGTCTCTGACATGCATATCATTGATGGGCAGACGTATTTTGAGCGAGAAGTTTTTGCAAAAAAAGAGTTGTTTACTCGTCAACAAATAGTTCGACTTAATCCTGATCTTGTAGCAAATATGCTGGCAGGAAAGACAAAGCCGATTAACTATAAGGTATTTATTTCAATACGAAATGACAGCAGTGCGAATTTGTATACCCTTTTGGACGTGTATCTTGCAAAAAAAAGACGATGGGAACGTCGAGCGAAAGCACTGATTTATGAAGACCTGGAATTTTCTGGAAAGCGGTATGAGCAGAAACGCTTGCGTTTGGCCAAGTTGAAAGAATTTGTTCATGAACTGAACGGCAAGGATATGATGTATGGAAGATTGAAGCTTTCGTATTGTGAAACTTCAGATGCTCAAGATTATAAATTGGTTGCTGAAAAAGTTCCAAGGAAGGGAAAAAAGAAAAGAACTCCTCCAAAAATCGCGAATAGTCCCGGAGAAATTGCCTATATTGTTGGTGAAATTCTCAAAACTCTTTCTCGTCTCCCTGGTGGTGTTTCCTCCTCACCAAAAACGCAAAAAACGCTTGAGCTTCTTGGTCGTTGGTACAGTAAAAATCTTTTATTTCGGGCGCTGGCGATAGTTAAATCCGAAGTTCAGGTGAAAAAAACTCCTGTGAAAGCCTTTGTGTATCAGGTTCATGTTTTAGCGCATGAGCAGGGGTTTTCGTGGGTACGTGATTGTGGTGATCAGTGCCGGTATCGACCAGAAAACAGAACCCCACTTTTTGAACAGAAGGGATAAAAAGAGAGGGCAGATAAATTGACGAAGTCGTCTTTTATAACTATAGTACTATCGTACTTTCTTTTTTCTCCGTGATGCCAACTGCGAGGGGACACATGCCAATAGCACGACTAAAAGAAAAACGACAAATAACGGTTCCAGCAGAAATATGCCGTCAAATACAGGCTGATACCGGCGATATGTTTGATTTTGAAGTTGATGGCAACCATGTTGTTATGAGGCTTCAACGGCTTGTTCCTGCTGGGCAGCAAAAGGGTATTGATACTTCTTCATATGCAGGATCAACAAAAGAACCTGCTGGATCGGTGGATCAAACCGGAAAAAAAATGAGGCCTCAATCAAAAAAAGCGCAAGAAGCGTTAGCGTTTAGAGAACGTATAGAACGTGCTCATGAAGAAGCAAGAGCTAAGGGATATGATATCAGTGCTTCTCTGGATGAAGAAGATTACTATAAGCAATACCTCTGATGAAAAAGCTTTTTTTTGACACGAATGTTGTTTTGGATTTTTGTCTTCAATCTCGTGATGGGTATCATTCCGCTCAGAAAATAATTGAGGTTTCTGTACAGCGAAAGCAATCATTGATCATCGCTTGGCATACCCTTTCGGTTCTTGAGTATGTGGGAGGAAAAATCCTAAAAGAAGAAATGTATCCAATACTCCGGAATGTGGTCGAGCTTTTCGAGATCCCAGTTGTTGGAAGCCTGGAAGCTGAGCAAGCCTTTCAGTATTTGAATGGAGATTATGAAGACGCCATACAGATTGTTTCTGCATTGCAAGCTGATGCAGATGTGATACTAACGGCGGATACATCCGGCGGATTTGAGAAAAGTCCCATTCCGGTGATGACTCCAAAGATGTATTTGGATGTCAGATAGCAACAGAAATGGAATGAGGGAGGAAGAAGGGAGGGGGATTGAGAAAGGGTTAGGTTTTCAAAATGGTTTGTGACTGGCGCTTGCGGTCTGTCCAAATAGGCTGCGAGAGCAGGCTTTGAGGGGTGACGGTATCGTAGGAAGTGAACCAGACTAAATCAGCCCCCTCAAAACCGTCGAGGAGTGTCATCAGGTTGTCTAGGCGTTTCTGGCTCTTGGTCTGAAACAACAAGCGGAATCCGTTAAAACGCCCGAACTTTTGGTATGTCCCGTGTTGGTGGTACAGGTTATATCCAATGAGTTTATCCCGAATGACCTTCAGGGCTTCTGTCCCCCGGTCAATCTCTACAAAATAGAGGCGCTGATGTTCTGCGAGCGCATCTTTCCCTTGAAGAATGAACATCGCATCAGGATAGACGGTATAGTTTTGGCGGCTGGTGGGGTGCTGAATTTCATCGTAGAGACGATACCGATGTTTGCCAACGGCATTCTTGGTATGGTGGCGCAACTCAAAATCAGCAACAAAACGCCGTAAAGCAATTGTTGGGTGGTGAGTAAGGGCTTGCTCCGTACAAAGGCGGAACTCACTCACATCAAGGGCATGTTGCAAAAAGATGGGTCGTACCTGGTGCTTGCTAGAAAAGGTGCTGAGGGTTTCTCCTTGGCTTTCCAAGAGCTTTCGACCCTCCTTCTCCAAATAATAGGCCACTTCACACGATCCCTGACCGATTTGTATATAGGGCGTAATCCGTCCCACATAGCGATTGTGGAACAAATATTTCAGCCGCCGCCTGGCACTTTGTATCGATCGGCAATTCGGGAAGCAGAGTCGCTGCACCTGGCCCGTGCGTAAATAGCGGTACCGATTCAGTGCCCGGAGGATGTCCAGGTCACGCGTCGTCAGGACAAAGGCAACATGCTTTTGGGGCTGGTATTTAGGCAGAGGAGAAGGCTTTGCCATGCATGTTCCCTATGTAAACAGGGCATCACCGCCAGATGGCGCGTCCAGAAGGGGAGGCTTGGGCGCAAGAGAAGACTCATCAAACCGCAGAGGTTCCCCAAACCATGCCACCTGACGGGCTTGACTGAGCTGTTGCGCCTGTTCTGCTGAGATGTAAGCGGATGCATGTTGCAAAAACACCTGCTCTTCAAACCGGGCAATCCTCTGAGGAGAAAACCTGGGGCTGTAAGCAATGCTACGAACGGTCTCAATCCGGGTCCGTTTCGGAGCAGCATTGCCGATCTTGATATAGGCTTCTGCAACGCCCTGATTCTTGATCGCCGCCATTGCCATGTAGGAGAGCTCCTCCTTTGACCAGAAAGTGCGGCTGGTCAACTCGGTATATTCCTCCGGGCGCAGGAAGGGGACGGTTGATTCGCCTTCACCCGTTGACTGACTTTGCATAGTGCCGTGACTCGTAGAATGGCTGGTTCCTTGAGTCTGGGATGTGCCTTGCGTTTTCGCCTCACTGTGAGAAGTGCCCGTTGTGTGGCCATGGCTCCTGGTGGTGGACTGAGATTCGGTATGGGCGCTGCCTTCAGTGTAGGACTGCGAGGTGGAGTGAGTGCTGCTTTGGCTTTGGTGTTCCCCAACGGCCTGGCTTTGGGATGTCGTGTGGCTACTGCCTTGGCTAGAGGACTGAAACTGCCCTTGGGCATCACTGTGTGAGGTTCCCTTGGTATCACTCTGGTTCTTGGTGTTGGAGCCGCCCTCACTGTCACTACGGCTGTTACTGCTGGTGGAAGACTGAGAATTTCCCCGTGTGTTTTGTTGGCTCCGAGCCTGATTATAGTGATGAATGCTTTGGGTATTAAACGATTGTCCTTTAGTCGCTCCATCACTGTGACCTCTGTTTTGACCGCGACTCTGGCTATCTGATCGTCCGCTGGTGTGAGACCAATTCTGTGTACTAGATGTCCCGCTGGTATGGCTTTCCGAAGCGCCGGTGGTGTGCGTGTTACTGGCGCCTTGGCTCATTCCTTGGGTTTGCCCGTCACTGCTTCTGGTGGTCGTTGTGTTGGAAGACCCTCTGGTATTACTGGTTCCCTGTGTTGAGCCACTGGTGTTGGAGGTACTACTCGTATCAGCAGACCCAGTAGTTTCCGATTCCCCTGTTGTCTGGGTTTTTGTGGCACCAGTACTGCGGCTCACCCCATCGCTTTTGGACTGACTTTCACTTTTCCCTTGGGTTTGTGTTGAGCTGGTTCCTTGGGACTGACTCTGTTGGCGTGAGGTGACAGTGCGGGTTTCTTCCACGTGTCGAACTTTGGTGGTGTGGAGATCATATTTGACCGCCTGGAGGTTGAGGAAGCCGGTATTGATCTCATCATTCATGATCTCGGCATCCTCTTTCGACAAGCCGCCAAAAACCACCTTATTTTTACAGTTGGTGAGTACAGAGGCATACAAATACTCATCCTCTTCCCGTAATTGCGCCAAGTGCTGGTGAGCAAGGGTCAAAAACAGCTTGAACTTGCGGGCTTCCTCCAACGCCCGAGCGATATCACGGGTAACAAATTGGGCGAATTCATCAATGTACAGATAAAACGGCTTCAAACTGGAATCACGCGGGTTCCGTAACTTCGCCACGCGAAAGATCTCATTGACCAGCAAAATACCGAGCAATTGGGTGTTTTCATGGCTGATCTTGTTTCCTCCAGCAAGGTTAACCAACACAATCTTGCCTTCATCCATTGCCTGATCAAATTGGAGAACATGTTCCTGTTGACCAATGACCTGGCGGATGATGTCATTGCGCAAAAATTTCCGTAAACGGTTCGCCGCCCCTTCAATCAGATTTTGCTTTTGTGTCTGTGTGCTGGATTCAAACATCATCCAGTCATCAAGTACCACGTCGCTGGAAACCCGCCTGAGCAGGACGCGTCTCCCATCGTTATTATGGATATTGATCAGCGGAACGCTTTCAACCAGGGTCAGGCGATTGATAATCAGGGGGTAAAAAATGTTCTCCAGCCATTTGGTGATGCGCGGTGTGCGGTCAGACTTATCCTGCCCCCAGGCTTTCAAACACGCACTGATCAGCATATCAAGCGTATAGTCAATAAACGCCGGATTATCCGGAATAGGGTTAAAACCAAGTACTTGATCATGCCCACCAGCCGGATGAAACAATACAACCCGTTCTGCCAAGCGTGGGTGCCGATGGGACAAAAACAACACGAGTTCATCGTATAACGAGCCGTGCGGATCAATCAGGCACAGCCCACTGTGGCGATCGAGCACATCTTGCCGAAGCAAATGCTCCAGAAACTTCGATTTTCCGGTACCGGTGGATCCCAGAATATGCGTATGGTTGCCGCGATCCTGACGGGTAAAAGCAACACGGCTTTCATCAAATGCCTTGCCGAGCGCTTGGTGTCGCGTCTGTCGCTTCGCAAATTGCCCCAGAGAAGTATCTCGCTTTGCCGTGACCGCTGTGTGTTGTTGCCGCGTCGGATGCTTCCCAATGGAAGTCAAGCGATCATTGACCACGACTATTCTTCCAGGGCAGCAATATCACGGTCGCGCAACCGCATTAAATAGTCGATTTGGGTGTTTTGTTCTTCGTCATCGAGTGTTTCATCATGCTTGATGCGCTGGATTTTCTCCCCATACAGTTTGATGATCGTTTCTATTTGATTGATGCGGTGAACATCTGGAGAAACACTGGCAAGTTCTTCCGCCGTCAAGACACTGTTTTTTTCCAGTTTCTCCTTGAGAGCGGTATACGCATCCAGGAGTTTATTTTGGTTTTCTCCGGTCAAGGCTTCACTATTAGCCACGGTTTCGAGCTTCGCCAGGAAGAAATCCAGAAAATGGGCAACGGGAATGTCTGCTACCTTTGTTATATTTTGTAGTGCGGCCTCATCTACTTTCGCTTGGGCAGTTGCTGCCGCTTTTTCTGCAATATGTGCATCAGAGTATTTCTGGGCGAGTTGATCAAGTTCACGTTGTTTGGCTGCTTGTGCGCGTTCCTGTTGGCGTAATGCCGCTTGTTTTTGATCCATGTCAGCACAGGTAC
Organism: Saprospiraceae bacterium; assembly: GCA_020627965.1. Lineage (GTDB taxonomy): Bacteria > Bacteroidota > Bacteroidia > Chitinophagales > Saprospiraceae > JAHDEO01. The sequence goes on from JAHDFX010000050.1 coordinate 14,633, forward strand.
GCTGGGCATCGGAAATTTTTGCCTGCTCTCGTTGTAGACTTGCCATCTGGGACTGGTAGTTCCGTTCCCGATCAGAGACCGCTTTTGCACGGGCAACTAATGCCTGTTCAAATTCCCTCTGCTCGTTCATCTTTTCCGCCCATTTTGCCAAGGGCTGTATGGCAACCTGTAATGTTTGAATCATCTGAGTTCGTATATCTTGATAAGATTCTTGAAAAGAAAGGTCACATGGAATTTGTGATAAATCTGGAGGAGACCCGAGTGCAAAATATAGGGTGTGCAACGGGTTTGATTGCTCTTGAGAGTCTAACAGTGGGGTTATATCGTTGTTTTTTTCGAGAGTATGCCGTACTTCTTCCAACCAACTCAACGCCACACGAGTGGCGGCTAATATGTTGCTATGATTGTCCAGGAAGTGAAAAATTGCTCTATAGGTAGCGTAATGAGGAGTCTTTTCAGCAGCAGTTTGTTGTTCTCGCAAAGCACGTTGATAGCTTGCTATGTCGGCATCTAAATGAAACGTATCTCCATCAAACAGGAGTGCTTCCAGTTCTTGAGGAACCTCTTTCAGCCGGATGGCGACACGATTGCCTTTGATTTCTCTCCACATAGCATCGCCAATAAATGTAACCGCGAAGATGCCACCAATGATTACGAGTGGGATTGCCACAAGATCCCACACCCAGAAAAAAACGGCAGTGATTTGCTCAAAAATCCATACAAAAAGATTGAATATTTGTACCCGAATCCAATCGAGCAAACCGGTCACTTTATCCCATACCCAAGAGATAATCGCTACGAGTACACTAAAAATGAATGAAATAAGAGCAACCAGAATACTCCAGATAAAATCCAGAATAGCCCCGATAACATCACCAATGCCAACACTGAAACGTTGCAAGTGCCGTTCTCCGTACTCAACAATGGTCAATGGAAGGCAGAAATGCTACACTGACCAAACGGTTGTTTGGAAAACGCGCATATACTGATCTGCAGAGCAGACGGAAATGTGGATTTTTCAGAGCGTACATCTTTTTGTGGGCTATTTTTATCGCTGCCGTACAAAGGGAATGTGCATTTTGCCGTGGATTTTTCTTTTTCCCCACGTTCATGAGGCAAAAACACACCGAGCTGGTCATCCAAGTACCAGTGGATGTTGTCACCGGAATCATACGGGATATCCGGAGAAGAAGTCGTGCTGTATGGCGTCTTCGCACACCAGCAAAAAGACCTCCTCTCTGGAGAGTATGGGCAACGAGCGTTGTCTCGCCCCTGTATGGCTCGCTCAAAGCGGTACTGACCCATTGGCTGGTAATAGCCACATTGGTACAGCTGTTGCTGCTCCCACTGCGGCTCATCCACTTCATTCTGGTCGGGATCCCCGAACGGGATGAACGCCTGGCGGATCGCCAACGGACGCATCGTCGTCCTTAATCAGGAAGGAACATGCTTCACCAGTGTGTTCCTTTCTTCCCTTCTGGGCATCACGAAGCAATGGATGAGCTTCTACTTCATCCATAACCTGTGGCGCGGGCTTGGGAGGCTTGGGGAGGGTAAAGGTATCATCAACCCCTTGGGCTATCCGGTCACACTCTGCCAGGTGATCAGTAAATGCTTTGGGGTCTAATCCTTTTGGATTAAAGTCTTGCAAATGCCGCCAGCGCTCATAGCTGCCTTTGGATGAGAACCACTTGAGGCGAATGATTTTGGTGTGCAGGTCGTCGTTGTCCTGCTGGCACCATGCTAAGAGCCGATCGTAGAGATTTCTGAGCATCGCATCATCAAGCGTCAACCGGACGCTACCGGAACGAGGCGCAAGAGGTCAAGCGGTTCATAGTACCGTGTCTTTAAAAGACTGCTAGTCTTACTCCTCTTCTGTAACAACAGAAGTAAAATCAGACCATTGTTCGATTCTAAAGGAACGAATATCCCGTATACAATGCGGAAACCAAGACATTTTTTTCAGTGCCATAATCGCTCGAAAGAGGTTCGCCATATCCTCATTCTTGGTCACATAGACACTTCCCTGAATACGACTAAAACCGTATCTCTTGAGCGTATGAGCAATATCACTATATGCCTGTGAAACCCCTTTTGGATGGTGTTTTGCTGTTTCAACGACAACAAGATCAAAAGCGAAAGCAAACATCAGGCTTGGGGATCAGTTAAAAATTTTTGGACGGTATATACAAGTGTCTCTCCCGTTTCAACAACTCGTATCATAAGGGTGGTGTTATTGATGGCTTCAATGACTTCATATGCAACACCATCCTGACCAAATGTTTTAAATTCGCCCACAAATGATGAGGGCTTTTGAAGTATTTGATTCATAGCTTTTTGGTCACATTCAGAAAAAAGATAGCATAAAGGTTGAATACAATCTACTGTACTCATCTCATCAAAAAAAGAATCAAAAATACTTGAAATTCTAGGGAAGGACTTGTTCAAAAAACCGGAGTAACCCCTTCTACACCGGCAATTCTTTCTTCAGACGTCGCATGACTCCTTCACGGGTAAAGCTGAAGTAGGAATCTTTTCCAATAATAATATGATCGTGGAAATGGATACCCAGGCTCTCGGTATTGATCAGCAGATTGAAGGTAAAATCCTCATCCGCCTGGCTGGGGGTTGGGTCTCCATTCGGGTGGTTGTGCAGCAGGATAATACCGGCGGGGTTCAGAGGAATAGCTGCCCGGAGTACTTCTATTGGTTTGAGGTACACGCTATCGGTTGAGCCAATGGCAACGACTTCAAAGCAGAGAATTTTGGCGTATTTATCGACACTGACGGTAATAACTTTTTCTTTGACTTCGTTTTGCAGGTCAGAGAAGAGCTGATACACCATTTCTGGGTTGACCAGGGGTTCGCCTATGGGCGCATCGTCTTTGACACGGCGTTTTTTATAGCGCAGTTCTACTTCGCGAATATAGGTAGGCATAGAGGGTTTTTTCCGTACTCGTCTCCGCTTGTTCTGTGCGGCTAAAAGGGCGGTATGGCGTCCGGTATAGGTGCGCAAGTAGTATTCGGGTTGTACCATGCTCGTATCCGGGGGTTGGTGTCGCCTGGCTTGTGAAGAATCTTATATGGTAAAAGCCTTACTCATAACCAATGCCCACATTCTCCAATTCTGAATCTAACATATCCAATTGGGACATATTATTGGATAGTTGTTCTTCAAGTGTTTTCATATCAGAAGCCCATCTTGGCTTCAGTTCATCATATCTCACATAATCGTCGACAGCACTCATAAACCCTGTGCGTACTCTTTCCATAGCTGCTTCATCCTCATACCCATGAGACACGCTTTGCAAAGGAATACTTCCTTTTTTAATACGTGAACCATCATAGTACATCAGCTCATACTTTCCACAGTTGTCTTCCAAGCATTCTCTGAAATATATGCCTTCACCAGTATTGAGCGAAATCGTAATATATCGCGTATCTTCATTTTTTATAACTGAGCTGCTGTTATCTGCATAGTAGTACTCCAGTTGTCCCTGATCATGTTTTGGATAAATTTCTATGTCAATCCTATGTTCATTCTGAAAGGGTGTTTTTATTCGATACACCCCTTTTCTTTCTGTTAAATTTGTAAGTACCAGTTCTTGCATCACTTGGTCTCCACTATGGATATAATCCAAGTAAAGCGTTCGTAAGGTATCCTCAACAGTGCTTTCGTCTTGAATCATGTCATAGTGAATCACGTCATCTAAATTTATGACTCCATTATTATCTTGATCTGTAAACCCGAGGCTCGTAAGAAAGGTTTCTATCTCTTCTTTTTCCAGTTCATTCTGACCCAGAAAAAAGTCGACCATTGCTGAAGATATCAGGTTTACATTAAATTTTGTTAATGATGAAAGGTTTGCCGCATGGGCGAGACCAAAAACATTGCTTGATACGGTTTTGAATTCACTTGCTACAGAAAGCCCATCGTCATTTGGATCCGTATCAATCCCGCCATGAGACACTATGAGGAGATACTGGGGAGAAAGCCCATAATCTGAGATTTTTTGCTCAATGACGCTAACATCAACTGATATTTTTCCATTATTATCCGATGTCGTTTGAAAAAGGCTATAATCTTTATAGTTCGACTGGAAAGGATAAATGTTCACCGTTGCATCTTTCACTGGTCCTAAGGTGATGTTTCCACCAGACCACACTGGTGATGGAGGAGGATCAGGCGGAGAAGGTGGTGGTGGAGATGGAGATGACTTCTCTTCGTCAGAACCACCACCACACCCTGCAAGAAAAACGACCGCTATTATTGTAGCGAGAATCTCTCTAATTTTTTTGTTCATACTATTCCTCTCTAAGCGTCTACCTTCAAATCAATCTCTTCATATTCCAACGAATGATTATCGAATGTTAAAATAACATCTAATACCTCTTTGTCTACGAAGAGTCGATAGGGTATTACTCCCTCCATATGAAGACCATCTGTATTCATATAAACAGAATCCTGTTCCGTCTTGCCTCTTAAATCTAAAAGATAAAAATTTGGCAAAGGAACAACAGGATCTATAAGATCTAAAGACCAACCATATGCAATAGGAATAAACCTATCTGATTCTATAAAATTACTTTCTATGAATCTCTTTTTCAACTCTTCTGATACAAAAGCACAGTCCCACTTCTGTAAAAAATGATCTGAATTCCAAAAACGAATTTGCAGTAAGCCATTGCTTATAAAATCTTTTTGGAAAATTTTCTGCACATTATCCAAATCAGTTTTACATAATTGTGGGGATTCTTTTCCGTATTTTGTGCGGTAAAACAGTTCTGGCATATCAAGATTCAGATAATACTTTTTCATGATCATGGTAATCGTATAGGTGGGTAAAATAAGTATCCATATTTATTATCTATTTCTTCTGCTTTGTCCAGGAATTTTTGTAAACTTGGTTTTGAGCTGGGAGGGTTAGCCTTATAAAAATTTTTCCATTCTTTATTGATTTCACTTAAGTGTACTCGGTTATTGATTTCTGGAGGAATGCCTCTTAAGTTCTCAATAGAGTGCATCTGACCAAGAGAAATTCCTAAGTACGAATAATCTTTTAAAACTTGCTGCTCAATGGCATGGTGTACGTTACCTCTATGCAAGGTGCCAACTTCGTCTATAAACTCGCGTCTTACAATCTCAAGGGCTTCTGGATGGGTATTATAGAATGTATCTCGGTAGATTGAAGGGGCATTTGATGCCGTGGCGTTCGGGTTGAATCCAAGAGAAGGTTTTTTCTTTCCGACTTTTATGAGACGTATATAAATACGGAACCGGTGTAATGCTTCATATACTAGTATATAAGCAGTTTTTCCTATTTTCTCAGCGTTTTTTGCTTTTAAGGCAAATTTGGAGTACGGAATAACTCCAACAACCTCAAGAATACGGCTCGTTTTCTCATCTGTAATAATATCTTTGCCAACAATGGCTTGAGATACTGATTTTACACTTCCTACAACAGGCGTCAGATCAAGACTAAATGATATTAATGTCTTTTTAAGAATTTCTAATTGATCTGGTGGCAGATGTGCATAATATTTCAGAGTAGCATCAAGTGCTGTTTGGACAATTTTCCTGTATTCCAGAGACCAGCAAATAGCTTCATGAGCGAAAGACAGGTCTTGTATCTTTTTACTACAAAAATCAAAAAAGTTAATGCTCCGAGCGCCTTCTATCTCTATTATTGCATATTCACTTAAGAGAAGAATGACGGACTCTAAATGCGCTTTATTGTTTACAATAAATTGAGCTGATTGCAGTGGTTCCCCATGACCAAGGTGAGCATTATGGTACTCAACATGCACTGCTGCTGGATATGTAGCATTCTCCCGTACATCACTCCCGGCAAGTTGTGTTCCGTAATCAATGTAAAATGTGAACGGATGTTTCAGATACCGAGCGTATCCTGCAGGGTTTAATAAGCGACTTTTTATTTCCCAGTCTTTCAAACCTCCATTGATAAGCCTAGTGACTCTATTTCCATTTTCTTCTTGCAATGGCTCATCATAGGAAAGAATGGTGTCAAAGGATATGCTAGTATCTGATGTTTGGTCTTCGATCTCTCTAACATAATCAGATAATGCATCTTCGATATTTTCTCCGGTAGGAGTTTTTTCTATTTTGTCATTTAATTCGTTGATATTATTTTGGGTTTCTGTGTTTTCTTGAATGAGTGCATTTCGTAACTTTTCTTTTTCTGATCGCCAAGCCTGTAACAGATTTGCATCATAAATATGAATGGCATCATCTTTCCCGAGTACAAGCTCTATACTGTTTGATAGTCCCTGGTTATCTGTAACAGTTGCTTTCCATCGAACATGGTTTCTCCAACAAGTACCATCAATAATATCAGGATCGGTGTTTGGTTGGAGATTAGGGCAGTTTTGTAGATATGAAGCTGGATATACAAAACTAACTGTTTTCTGTAAGGATGCATATCCTGTTTGAAGTGAAAAAGTAATTTCATCATTCGGTAATGTTCTATTTTTATCAAAATCCACTATTAAGCGGTCTAGATTTTTATCTGAATCCTGAATATCAAAAACCAATGAAAGAGTTTGAGCACCTACTTTTATTGAATTATTAGAGCTTAAACCGCTTACGTTTGATAATCTTATCGCTGGAGATGTTTTAGATGGACTTTCTGCAACAGTGAATAATTGTATCGTTGACCATTCTGCAGAAACTCCGGTACCACTAGCGGTTTTGGATGCATCTGCACGAAATTGGTATTCATAGGTTCCAGGGTGGTTGAGTACGTTTGTATTAACGAAACGTGTACTGTCTCCACTATGCTGGGGATCATAGGAAAGGGAGAGATGATTCCACGGCGTCGTCCCTGTCTGGCGATATCGTACCCGTGCATTGACGATATAGGGATCATCATCGTCTCGCCATATAGTGGAAAAGGTGAAGGGATCACCCGGATTCCCTTGAGCGGGAGAAACACTGCCAGAAACAAAAAGAGGCGGTGTTGATATTGCTTCTTGTACGGTAAAGGTTCCGGCTAAAATCCAGCCCGTATGGTTAATACGCGGTGCAGATACGCCTTTGGCATCTGATGCAGCCACCTCGTATTCATAGATACCGGGAGTAGTGAGGATGTTTTCCGCAATACTGCCAAGAAATTGATACTGAGAACCAGACACATGCCCTAATACAAGAACTGCAGACCAGTGCGTACTCCTCTGCAAACGGTACCGCGCTTTGACGTCCAGAATATATTCTTTTTCTGGATCGTCCCATTCCGTGACAAAGGTCATCGCTTGCCCGGCAGTGATCTGTTGTGCCGGCAGTGTACTGGCGCTTTTGAGGATCGGAGGTTTGTTTTCAACAGGAACCGCTTTACGTGAGGCACGGCATTGGGGGCTGGTTTCTCCGCCGTTTTCTCCCGCACAAAACCAGCGTATAGGTGCCCCAGGTGATGGAAAACTTGTATCGGTTGAAGTGCCAGAAAAGCATTGGGTATACGGGGCATAGCTGGAAGCAGTAGCATCATATTCCCGCCCATTTGCAGAACCACAAACACCGTCAACAGGTTCTGGTTTCGGGTCAATACGGATGCTGAATGAAACAGAAGCACTTTCTGCGCCATGTTCATCCCGTGATGTACAACGCCCTGTCTGATTCCCGGCTGCGGTAAAAATGAAGTTTACAGAAGTGGTGGTGCCACTAGCACCGTAGCCAGATGCAAAGGAAAAGGGATCAGAGTAATTTGATGCCGTTGCATCACAAAAAATACGGGTATTATCACCGTCTGGATCATTGCCTCTTCTTATGGATACCGTGACCGTGTCTCTCACCATTGCCGATGCTGGCAGGTTGAGGATTTGAGGAGATGCCGGGGCGGTATTGGGTTTGTTCGCTCTTGAGGCAGAACAGGTACGGCTCCAGTTCCCTCCATGTTGTGGAGAACAGCGCCACTGGGTGGGTTTCCCATATTGTGGAAATACTGGGTTCCTCGGATCTGGAGTTCCTACACGACAGAAGCTGTCACCTCCAAAGCTGTTGGCAGTGGCAGGATAGGTTTTTCCGTCTGCGGTACCGCATTGCCCGTCAACGGCAGGAGAATCGACTACAATCCGAACTCCTGAAGAACAATTGTTCCTCGTATTGGATTCTCCAGAGACAGCATCCACACAAGCCCCTAAATAATAGGTGCCAGGAGTGGATATACGTAGGCTTTCTGATTCGGATGAGCTTCTTCCAGCACTGAGAGAGCTGACGCTATCGGTTCCTATTGGTACATCGCTGGTGCTTATGTTTGCGTCTGATGAACGGTAATATCGTAATGTGGTTGAACCTGAAGAAAGATTCCCAAGGTTTCTTGCTCTTGCTGATATCCGGAAATTTTCTGATGTTGTAACTATTGATGGATTGACTGATGGGTTTTCCACAATGAGGTCTGGTTTTTTTATTTCCGTATAAGTAGCAGAAAAATTTGTAACTCCGCCTTTTGTGACCGTCACTCTTTTATTTGCTGGAGTATCCCAACCATCAATATCCTTAAACTCAACAGTAACAACATCATCAGTAAGACCGGACACTGTATGCCCACTGCTACGCCAACCTAATCCTCCAAGCCAACTATGCACCTGAAATTGAGCAGAACCTCTCACTGTAGATGGATATATCGTACCTTTGACAGAGCCAGTAAGCGGTTGCTGTGATCTTTTAATCAAGACAGGACCCGCTGTTGCAAAGCCGCTTCTGTCTGAATTTTCAAATCTTACATAGAGCTTCATGACATCGTTCTGCCATCTTGCTCCCATAGAATCTAATGTTTTTTGAGATACGAGTGTAATAGAATATCTATTGTATGCAAAAGCAGAAGCAAGATTATATGATGAAGATTCGCCATTACTATCTTTTTGGAGGTATACCATACTCCCGATATCATTATTAAACCGTGAACCACCATTTTTAGTGATGGTTGCAGATACCGTATTATCATGGTTAATCGATACCACCATTTTGAGAATATTACTCGGCCAATCTGGAGCTGATTCTCCTGTAGTAGAGACACTACTCCCTACAAAATCATAGGTATAGCTAGCAAAACTACTCGTCGCAAAAAGAAGAAGGGCGCTGAAAAAGAGAGCGTGCATAGAGTAGTTCTCCTACTTATGTCGTACAGTGAGAAGAGTAATAGCAGTGGTGTTTGGTTCAGGGGAACGAAAGAATGCCTGGTTAACCGCTGTGGAATCCGTATCTTCTGGCAAAATCAATAGTACTTTACCTTTCAAGGTGTCATCATCTCTTGTTTCCCACATGGAAAAAAACTGGTATTTGGAAAAGGTGCGATTACCCCATGATGGATCACCGAGCCTGACATTTCCTTTTTGATCAATGCCCCGGATAACAGAAAAATGATCTTTATCTCGGTATTTGAGATACACCAAAGCCGGGATTTGGAGCTGTTTGAGTTTGTCAAAACTGAGGGTAAGACCAATAGCCTTGAAGCCAAATGTGGTAACGGCTTGGGAAAGATCGGCAAAAGATGCCGTTCCATCATCGCCTGCCTTGATTACTTCATCAAGAATGTCTTTTTCGTAGATTGCTTGGCCATAAAAAGATCGTAGGATTGTAGCTGTTGCTGCGGAACCACAAGAGTAATCAAGGTCTTGTTTTTCTATATCTTTATCTCGCAAGTCTTTCCAGGTTTGTAGAGGAAGACTGCCTTGCACAGTTGGGTAGGAGAGATGTATGTGAGAGTCTTGTGCGGAGATAACGTTTGTAAATAAGCACAAAAATAAAAGACAGTAAGCTGTTTTTAACATTTGGTTATTTGGTTTTCTTGTTGAAATAATTCAACCCATATCCCATCGCAGTATGTTACCAGTATTGAGCGGGCTAGTCCTTTTGTTATCAACTCTTCAATCCAGGCATGATCAAAAAACTTTTTTTGGAGGTGATGTTGTATAATACTGCTTACTGCTGGTGAATCTAAATGGTCTTGGTACTCAAGAACAAAATTATAATTACCAACCCCAGCCAAATCACTCCTGATAAAAACGTAGTCTATCAATGATTTTTTATGGCCATTGTAGCGGTCTATACGAATTTTTTCTGAAGCTGGGTCTACTGTAACCAAAGCAGCTTTTTTTACATCTATGTGCTGTTTTAAAAAGGCTTCTACATTTTCCAGTTCGTCAATTGGTGTATCCAAGTCAGAGTAATACACTTCGTTATAGGTATGCTTTATCGTTTTCATGAATTTTTGCAGTTATATTAAGTACTAGAGTTTAGAGTGAAAGCGACCGTTCAGACGTCCTGCAGGATTCTGTTTTGTATCACTTCGTCAACGATTTTTCGTTGTATTAAGCCGCGAGGCGCTGTTTAGCGTCAAAACTTGCCTGCGTGGCATGATTCGGGGGCTTGAATTTTTGCATGTTAGGGTGCCACCATTGCCTGACGTCAACCTGTCGAAAAAATTGCCTGACGTCAACCTGTCGAAAAATCGGTATCAGACCCTTGCGAATCTGACCTGCCGTTTGTGGATTGTCGCGCCGCCATGGTGAATGACAACATAAAGCGGCGACCCTGGTACAGTTGAGACAGCTCAGCAGTTGTATCAAGCCATAACCCATCATCGTCAGATGGACCCAGCGATGTAGCGTCTGACGGGTTTGTTGCCAGGCAGCTTTCAATCCCCAGGCTTGTTTTATCTGATGAAACATCGGTTCAATCGGCCAACGTAACCCATAGGTTTCAATGACCTGCTCAGCGGTGAGAGCGGTGTCCGTGCTGAGAATCAGGCGAACGGACTTCCATTGCCCGGCTTTGTCCTGAAATTCACACCAGACTGCCCGTACCAGGCACCCCTTCAGAAAGCGGGCTTTGACGATCTGGCTACGATAGCGTATAGCTTGTTCTCTGCCATACAGCTGCAACATGGCTTCTGCCCACGGCAAGTCGTGAAGCCGTTCAGACGTCCATTTTTCACCATACTGGCGTGGTCTTCCGCGCTGCCCGGGCTTTCTGGCGGGAGGTTCATCGTACAAACGAGTATCTATCCGGGCTTGTCCGATCACATCGAGTCCCCGGGCCTGCATAGACTGGATGAAGACCCGTCGCATGTACCAACTGTCCACCAGAACACGCACACTGACCGATTGGAATAAGCCACTCACCGCGCGGATTAAGGTGTTAGCGGCGACTAACTTACCCGTATTGCCGACACTGGGCATTAAGCGTGACAGGAGGGGTAAGGCGACCGATATCTGATTGGCGCGTTGTACGATTATCGCCAGACTGACCCAGCATTGTCCTTGAACAAACGTTGCCAGATTGGGTTTGTTGCCATGCTGGTGATGTCTCTGGCTGCTGGGTGCTTTTTCAGAGGCTCGTAAAACCAGCGTATCGTCTATCGCCAGAAACACCTCTGTCGGTTTCAGCGTTTGCAGGACCAACCGGACAAACTGCCTCCCCAGACCGACCCAGGACCACTTGCCCTGTTGCAACCATTTATAGTAGCTCGTCCAGTGGTTGCGCATGCGAACCATCAGGTAGGCATCCGTCACAAATCCGGTCGACGTCAGCATGGCCCCGATCAATAGCTCAATGAAAGTGCCGATGGATCTGGCGGGCAGTGCACGGGTTAACGCGGTTATCCAATCCACAGAGCTCGGTGGGAATGCAGGCAGGGGCGTTGGGCATGATGATCTCCATAAGCTGTATCAGGCAGATATCTGGCCTGAGACCGTACCCTAATGACTCGGCTGCTTAATCGCAATCCCCAGAAAGCACGTTTGTTGGCTGGTTGCGCTATGTCAAAGGGCATTTACACCCGCTGAAACTCTAAACTCTAGTTAAGTATTGCCAACCCCAAAACTATTGAGATTGGCAATATAACAGAAATAATCAATACCTACGCCAAGGGGCATTCCAAGGTCGATGATATTTCATATTACCAAAATGCATATGTAATTTTTTAGGTGACGGATTCGCTTTAAAATCCAGCCTAAAAACTGGCTTAGTTTTCCATCTAATTTGGAACACCCGAGACCCATTATAACCATCAAATCTTGTATTGCTCCAGATATTTTTCGTACCTCGCCACGCTGAATTGCCTAGTCGGATAACATGGCCTACCCACTCTCCCTCCGTCTCCATCATCTCTTGCTGGGAAAGCAGAGCTATATCGCCCAAGTCATGGCTCACGGTCGTTTTTCCAAAAGCAAATGCCAAGTCTTGCTCATGAATACTATTGGCCAATGCCGGTTGGGCTGCAAAGCCTGCTAACAGCAGTACTGCAAACAGGTGTTTGATTTTCTGTACCATCAATCATTTCCTTTTGTTGGAATGAGAAAGTGAAGAAAAAATGTCTGGGTATTTTGTGTGTTTCACCTCCTTATAGTATAGAAATCTATAAATTATATAACATATTGAAACTCGTTTGCGCTCCAGATTTTCCACTGATGTTTGCGGAAACATTGAGGTTGAGTGTGAGATGCTCTTTCAGGGCATATCCAAGACCAAACTCAAGATCCGTTTGTGAGGTGCGGAGACCGATATATTGGTTATTCACTTGGTCTTTACCTCTCAATGTATACCGCACTCCTCCTGTAACCGTTACCTCATTATTGATCGCAAAACCAAGGCTGGGATTGATGAAGAAGAGATCACCGGGGTTGACTGTTTGTCCCCTGACATCGCGATCTCCTGCATATCGATACCCTGCTGTAAGAGAAAGTACTACCGGATCAGTGCTGTGGTAGACGGTAAAACCAATTTGACCTGTTTTTCCGTGAACCAAATTCGTACCATCTGTGGCGGTATTCTCCAGAGCTGAAAGCTCAAAAAAACCGAGCAAGGCTGGCGTATCGTTGTCTGGGGAAAACTGGTGGTTCAGCCCAATAATCAGTTCTTGCCATCGCTGGGAAGATTGGCTTGCTGTCTGTGTGCCTGTTTGTATCCGGACGTCGTCGCTGACAGCAGTGAGGCGACTGTATAGTTCTGTATCAGCCGTCAGTCCGTAACGCAACCCGGCAGTAATAACAACCGCATTGCGATTTTGCCGTTGGTTCGTAATATCTACCGGAAGGAGGACAAAGCGCTCTGATCCGGTTTGGATCAGATCAAATAGAGCGGAAACATTGTCCCTGTCTGAGTTGGCATAATTGAGTCCCAGCTCTACACGAAAGGTGTGTTTTTCTGTAAGGAGGTCTTCTATGGTAAGCGGCAGGTCTGCCCAGGCTGATGAGGTCAGGCTAAAAATGAACAGAATGCTCACGAGAACAGAACGTTGTGTCATGCGGTTTTATGGCCAAAGTACATATGAAAAAGGCTCGCTAACATCTCTTTTTTCCTTTGAAATGAAGAAAACATGCAGGGATTAGATCTTTGATTACGGACATGAATATTCTCTTTTCCCTGCATTATATCCATTCCCGGAACTACCAACCATTACTCTGTGAACACAAAAAAAGGGTGCCAAAGGCACCCTCATTTGTGCTGACTAGCCCTGGAGACCAAGGCGTTTGACAGCGGCTTTGCAATACCCAGCATCTTTTTCAATGCCGATGAAGCGCCGACCAAGCTGGCGAGCAGCAATGCCGGTTGTTCCGGAGCCAGCAAAAGGATCAAGGACAATATCTCCCGCTTTCGAGAAGCTCTCAATAAGTGGTGCCATGACCTCAATGGGTTTCTGGGTCGGATGCCATGCATTGCCCGTGTAGTGCCAGGGCAGCACGTCTCTCAAAATCCGCTCTGGCGTTTCAGGAGAGCCTTTTGCCAGCAGAAAGGCGCACTCATGGCGGCGACCGAGATACCCTTTTGAAGAAGGATACTTCTTGGCAAAGACCAGATGTCCAATCAAATCCTGCTTTTTTCCAGGCAATCATGAATCGTTCAATATGGTTGAAGCCATAAAAGCAAACCATGAAGCGATGGTTTTTCAGGACATGATATATAGCTCTGAATGCTGGTTCGAGCCAGGTACTCTCTTCAAGGGAGTCTCCAGCAATGTATCGACCAGCTCTATCGTGATAGTTGACCAAGTAGGGCGGATCAGTAACCACTAGGTCAATGCATGCCTCCGGCGCTTTGGGGAGGATGGAGGCACAATCGCCTTGTAGAAGGCGGCAACTTCGGACAGAAGTCATAAAAAATGAAAAAAGAAAAATGCCCCAATAACCCCCGAGGCAAGGGGAAGCTGGCAAGGCTTGAATGCTGCCATCAAGAAAAAAGCAAAGAAGCCGGCGAACCGGTCAATCGTCATAGGCCGGCAATCAGGCTGCCGTCATCGGAGGAGTGTCTGACAGAAGCAAAAGAATAGCCATCCGGACGTTGCCGTTGCGACTTTAGTCGCGAGCAGCAACGACGGGATGGATCTGTTTTGCGTCAGACAAGCTCCTTGACGAAGCAGCGAAAAAGCTGATTGCGATAATGGGACGACTTGAGCGGATAGCACCGTTCTCGTTTTTGGAAAAACAGGGGAAACAACAAAAACAACACACACACACAAAACAAAAAAATACACCATTTTTGAAGAGTCGCGAGCATCTGGAGATGCTCGCGTCCGTATACGGCTGGGGGTGTCGGGGCGTTGCCCCGACCTCGATCCCGACCGCCTGGCTGCTGCGAGGTGTTGATATGGCACATGTGCTCTCATCAAAAACAGGGGATCGAGGTCGGGGAACCTTTTGCGTATCAATGCGGCGCAGAGCTGAAGCGCTATAAGCGCGAAATACAGCACTAAGCACTTGAAAAAGAAGCAAAATGAGAGCCGACACCCCCAGCCGTCACCAACAACAAACACACACAACACACACTCCGGGTATAATCTTGGACGATATACCAAGGTTATACCCGTTGTTATAGGGAAATTGCCCAAAAATTCCCCTTCTTCTCATCAGCGTAAACCCAAGCAAAGCCGATTGCTCCCAGCGGCGAGAGCCGCAATACTTCGTCTTGAGCTGCTTGCTAGTACTCCCAAGACGAGAAGAATATCCCCTTTCTTTTTTGGTTTTTTATACGTAGCATAAAATAGGTTATGTTACCTATTATGGCAGGACTATGAAAACGCTGATCTCAACGGAAAACTCAGTTCTCTTCCCAGAAGCGGAGCAAGACTTGACGTCAAAGTCTGCTCTGCTCTCCCAGGTGCCGGTAGAAGATGCCTGGCTTGCTAATTTCCTCTCCGGCAACACTCGCGCTAATTATCGTCGTACGGTCTGCCAATTTTTGGAGACCATGAATATTCAAACTCCCGCGCAGCTCTATGCCGTGGAAAAAAGCCACATCATTGCCTATCGGGAGTATTTATTGCGCCCTGTGGAAAAAGGAGGACGAGGCTTGAGTCGCACGACGGTGGCGGCAAAACTGAGCACCTTGTCCTCGCTGTATAAAGCCCTGGCAGATGAACGCCTGTGTGCCGTGAACCCCGTTTCGGCCGTCAAGCGCCCCAAGACAGGCAATAGCGGACTTGGAAGCGGTAAAACACCAGGGCTTGATCGCACCAATGTGCGCGCCATGTTGGATGCTCCCGACGTTGAAACCCTTCAGGGACTGCGTGATCGAGCCATTCTGCATGTCTTTTGGTATACCGGAGCACGATGTACCGAGCCGACGCTGCTTAAGGTCAGAGACGTACGGATCGACCGAGGCTATCCAACGCTTGAATTTACGGTCAAAGGGGGTAAGACCAATACGGTAGCAATCCATACAGAATGCCAACTTGCCATTCAGACATATCTGGATATGGCAGGACATGGCCATGATCCGAAATCCTGGCTCTTTAAAGCCATCAAACGTGGAAACAACACGGGATATGCGCTCTCACGTGTGCAGTTTTATCGGCTGTTTAAAAAGTATGCCCAAAAAGTAGGCCTCCCCACCGATATCTGTCCACATTCAGCACGGACAACGTTTATTACAGAAGCCTACGAAGCAGGTGTCTCGGGAGAAGCGATCCAGCGCACGGTCGGACATGCATCCATCACCACCACCGAGGGATACAATCATACGGCGAAAAAACATCGTGAAAGTGCCAGTCTAGCGGTACGTTATTGAATGGCATACAGAAGGTGAAAGAAGAGGTATATACAATGCTATGTGAACCAAATACTTGACCCGCTTTATATGTCTTCCTATAATGAAGACATATATGATGTATTCTTTTGCAAATGGATCTATGACCATGACAACGGCACTTCGTGAACCAGTAGAGCGTGTAACGGTATATTTAACCCCTCAAAACAGAAAACGATTAGCACATTTGCGGCGTGGGGAAAAAACGAGAACCATCAATGAGGCGTTAAATCGTGTATTTGAAAGAGAAGAAAGACAGCGTCATTTCGAGGAATTTATGGACTCTGTGAGGAATACAAAGCCAGTCACCCCATTCGTATCTGGGGTCGACACCGTCCGAAAATTGCGTGAGGGTCGAGACCATGATGTATCTATCTAACAAGAGAATGCCATGCGTACAAAATATATTGTTCTTGACTCAAGCGTATTTGTAAAAATCTTCTTGAATGAGGAAGATCGTGATGATGCCATAAAACTTTTGGAATATATTGGAAAGAATAGAATTTATGTTGTCTGCCCTGATATATTTGTCTATGAAGTATTATCAGTGGCAGCACAAAATAGATTTCTGTTATCCGATGCACTCCGTCTTATCAAGGTATCTGAAAAGTCGTATCTGAACATTGCACCTCCAACAACACAGCAATTTGAACTGGCGATGCAGATAACAGAAAATGGAAACCAGAAATCAGGTTTTCCATCTATCTACGACAGTACTTATCACGCTATGGCGATTTCTTATGATGGTGTTTTTATTACCGCCGATAAACGACATATAGAGAAAGCAAGGCAATATGAACATGTTCTTTTGCTCAATGACTGGGAGTCAGTGCTTTCGGAATAAGTGATATATATTCTCGAAGCAATAAATCATCTTCCCTCGTCTTCATAAAGAAGAGAAAGGAACGATCACATATTGAAATTACAATATATCATTACGTTTTATTTCTGTTTTTTTAACAGAAACTATTTGGTATACTATAAATATATATTTTATATACCATGAACGAAAAAGTGATTCCAAGTCTTTCTGAAGAAAGAGATGGTTGCGAGGGATATTCAGAACCAAGAATAATGATTCAGGAGTTTCCTAATGGAGGTGGATTTGTAGAACATATTGATGATGGACGTTCTGGTTTTAGCCTAAACCCAGAATACTCCCGACAAGTAACGAGGGAAGAACTTGAAAAATTACGACGTCGTTTTGATGAACAAGCATATGGAAGTCAAAAAAGTATAGAAAGATAGTATCATGACCTCAATACCTTATGGTTTTCTGCAACCACAATATTCCCAGTACCAATAACCTGTATCGCTGGATTATCGGGGCAAAATCCGACGATTTTTTTTACTCCAGTATACGGAAGATCCTCTATTTGTAGTTCAAGAGTATGACGTTTTAGTCTGTTTGCACGAAGAGTCATTAAACCCGCCTTCTCTATGTTACCATCTGTGTTGAGTACATTAAACTGCACTGGTGTTTGAATAAACTTATCAGATTGATTCTCTATAACAATAGAAACTCTGTTTTTATAGTTATCTTTTGCCCATATTGCCTCGGCAGATACCTCAGCAGCAAGTGCCAGTACTTCTTCTGCTACCCCTAAAGAAACAGCCGCTTTTTTCCCAGAATGCCCAGAAATAAATCGAGATTGAGATCGAGAACGACGAAAAATCCATGATACACTACGAGCCACTAATCTTACCAAGATTCTT
>JAHDFX010000051.1 GCA_020627965.1 Saprospiraceae bacterium
TTTGTGCAATTTGTTATACACACTTTGCTAATCAGATGATAGTATTATCAAAAAAATAATGTTTATTTTCGTAGTACTTAAAACCATTTAATGTGATATAGAGAAGACCTAAAATAATTCTGTAATAAAAAAACAAAGAACAATGAAACTAGGAGAAATTTTAGCCTTTGCACCAATGATCGGTGGTGTACTGGTAGCCATCATAGCGGTTATAATGGATGCCAAACAAAAACAAGCTAAAAAAATAGAACAAACCACGATTACCAACATTATATCCACAGAAAATATGCCCCTTGAAGAAATGGTAAAATCCATTCTGAAAATTCAATTACAACACCAGAAAAAAAATCAGTGGATGGAAAGGATTATTGGTTTTCTAATGGGGATAGCTGGTTCTTTGATCGTAGCTATAATTCTATATTACCTGGGCTTTTCATAGTTCGGTCAGTATGTCCCAAGCTATTATTCGATCTTTAAGACTTTGGCTCGCCCTAGCTGCTTCCTACTTGTGCCTCATAGCACGATGGGGCTACGAGTACGGGCGCAATGATGAAATGCAAACCCAGGCTTACGCCAAAATGCTCAATAATCCGGTACTTTATCCGGTAGACAATTACTTGCAAAACCTTCACGCCAAGATACCAAATGAGCGTTTTGTCTTTTCCTGGCTATTATCACTCACTGGCGATTATCAGGAAATAGCCTGTGTATTATTACACATCACGACATCTTTGCTCCAGTTCTTTTTATGGTATAAAATTGCTCGCTTGTTTATCAAAACGGATTATCTAATCTGGCTTGGACTTTTGACTTTATTTGTTCCTTTATTTGGAATTAATCTGGGAGGCAACGAATTGTATTATAATTCATTTTTTGTCAGTAATCTGGTTCAGTTAATAGCTTTGTTTGGAATTTATCTCTTTTTAAAAAAGAATTATATTATAGCTTTAAGCATTATAGCTTTAGTAACGTTATTGCAGCCTGTTATTGGTATACAATTATTCATTACTTGTTCTGGAATATTATTAATCGGAAAATTACTTAATCTTGTAGATATTGAATGGATTACACTTTTTAAAACTGTAGGAATATGGATATTAACAGGCGGTTTGTGGGTAATCTTTCTCAAAATTTTCTTTGAAGAGCAAGGGATAAGTAATGCTGCCTTTTTTGTAATCTTATTTGAATTTCGCGCTCCGCACCATTACCTTCCCCTTGAATTTCCTTTAAAGGATTACCTGTTAATGATTCCTTTATTGTTATTTGGTACAATATTTTATCTCAGAAAAGAAATTAGGATCGGGCTGTTTTTTCTCATTTCCTGGGTAGGAATGTTGACTCATCTTATCCTTGTCGAAGGATTTTCGGAAGTAAATGCAGCTTCTTTACAATGGTTTAAGATCACGATATGGTTAAAAGCTTTCTCTGTTTTTGCTTTATTTGCTTTCATTGAAAAAAGCTTTCCATTTATACAAAACAAGACGCTAAAACAACTGGCTTTTCCTGTATTAATTAGTGTGGGTACAGCTATACTTATTATACTGATATTTGCTCGTTCCTTATTTTTCTGGAATGTACCGTTTGATTATGGTAGTCACTATAAAAACGATGCTGCTGTAGAAATTAGCTTACTGGCAAAAAGACTCAGCCCTGAAGATGCATTGTTTCTCCATCCAATAAATTTTACAACATTAAAAGTCTATGGTGAACGTAGTTCAATGGTAGATTACAAAGTGCTGGTGCATCGTAAAAAAGCTATGATCGACTGGTATGCTCGTATTGGTGAGGTTTATGGTGTAAATGTGGATTCCAGAAAAGTAGGACTTCAGTTGTTTGATCTGGCAGATAAATATTTCAGAAATATGGACGAAGCAACGATAAAAGAATTACAAAAAAAATATGCTATTACGCACCTGATAACATTTAAAGATCACTATCTTGATTTTCAAAAGATTGCAAGTAATGATAAATACCAGATATATTTGATTGACTAACAAGTTCAAAAACATGTCTTACATTCCTTAGTATTTTATTCAGATTTAAAATAGCATCCGATAAAACCTCAACCCAATATGAAGTATTGTTAATAAATCTTCTCAATAATGCCCATTAAGCACATTTACTGTTTTGCTTTTTACGACATGAGCGCCCCTAGTGTTCGCTACAGGCTAAAATACCCTTTTGACCTGTTGAAAACAGAACAAGGGATCAACTACGATCTTATCCATCCGGGCTACGATCTCAAAAACTTAAGCAGATTTCTTCGAGTATTTTTGGGCATCCTGTTATTTAGAAAGCGACATTCCTTAATCATTTTTCAGAAAATTTATACGAAAGGTGTCTATGCAAATGCCTTAAAAATTTTACTGTTCTTCCGCCCTAAAAATACGATATACGATATTGATGATGCCGAATATATACGATTCGAACCAGCTACTGTTCAGTATTTCATGAAGCATTGTGCGATATGTACTGTAGGTAGCGAAACCTTGAAAAATTATGCACAGCAATATAGCCCCAATACCGTTTTATTAACGTCTCCGGTCATTAATCATCAGGAAATCAAAAATGCTCGAAATTCATTATTCACCATTGGCTGGATTGGATTTTATAATGGACATAAAGACAATTTACACCAGCTACTTTTTCCTGCTCTAAAAAAAATAAAAGAGCCAATTAAGCTGGTTTTATTAGGTGTTAGAAAAGCAGAACATCGCCAGGAGATACAAGATTATTTTATTTCAAATGATAATATTCAAATTGAAATACCCGAAAATATAGATTGGTTGGATGAAATATCCGTTTACCGAAGAATTAAGGAATTTGATGTTGGTGTTTCTCCCTTAATTGACAATGAGTTCAACCGGGCTAAGTCTGCATTTAAACTCAAGCAATATCTTTCTGCTGGCGTTCCGGCAATTTGTAGTCCTGTCGGAGAGAATATTCACTTCCTGGGGGAAGGTGAAAATGGTTTTTTCTGTAATTCTACAGATGCCTACGAAAAAGCTATCTTAAAAATCAAAAAAATGACGATTGAAGAATATCAATTACTTTGTAATAATACAAGAAAAGACTATTCCGAATTTAGTGTTCGCCGCTATGCTTTTGATTTAATTGGCTTGTATGAGTAATAAAGGTGGTGATTTGACAAGTTTGTAGTTTTAATTGAATGAGTATTAATTATCATCGCCCAACAGAGATCAAATTAGCAAACACCCGATAAGCTCCAGGCACACCCGCAGGCAGCTCTCTAAACCAGGAATACCCTGTATAAATAAAATATCCTTCCCCGTATTTAGCAACGAGTAGTCCGCCATCTTTCGGCGTTTCTCCCGGATCATTAGCGGATAAAATGGCGGTATAACGTTCATCCCATTCATTCGGAAAATACAGACCACGTTCCTGAACCCAACCTTCAAAATCAGCCGAAGTGATCTTATTAGGTGTATTTAAAACAGGATGTTCGGGAGCCAGAAAACGAATTTCAGCCTCTTCCACTGTCACACGATCGCGGGAAAGCTGGAGAGGGTAGGGGGCAAGGTCATCTGTGACTAACCTGAAATTGGTATTATATTGAACAATGAGAGTACCACCCTGCTTTACATATTCCGTTAATTCTGCCTGATGAAATTTGAGTCTCGGTTTGGTATTATAAGCTCGAACACCCAATATAAGAGCATCGTACTTTGCCAGATTTGAACTAATCATATCAACATCTTCGAGCATAGTGACCGTATAACCGATCTGTTCCAGACTAGCAGGAATATCATCGCCTGCACCCATATAATAACCAACTTTATCGCCTTTTTTCCTGATATCAATCTTGACCACCTTAGCCTTCGCATCCATATACATCAGTTGTATCGGAATATGTGGATAATTGATCTCGATACGTTGTTGTATCGGAACATTTCCATAAGTTTCCCAGGCAAATTCTAGTTCACCCGTACTTTGTTGAGAAGACGGATAAATGTCAAAATTAACCGTTTTTTCCTGACCTTTTTCGCCAGTAAAACCCAAATCATGTACAGGAGGCTCTGCCCGCCAGCCATCAGGTAATTTGGCATGAAGCCTGCCTTTCGGGCCTATTCTACCAGCCTTGACCAATACACGAACAGTTTTTGGTGAATTATCCGTAAAAATGATGACCTTTTCTTTTACATCTACCGAGACTTCTGGTGCAATTTCTACATAACGATACACTTCTCCTTCTACAGGATCATTCCGTTTATAGGTCAATGAGACAGGATAACGAAGCAACTGCCCATCAATTTTTATATCAAAATGAACTACTAAGCCCTTCCGTATCTCCGGTTTTCCCCGATCCTGCTGCTTATCTACTTTATACATACCAAGGCTACCAGGCTCTTCCAACCAATATGGTCGTGAAGCAGGTCGTATAGGGATTCTGATTGTTTGCTCCTGATAAAAAACCTGATTATCTTTCAGGAATTCATTGACATCAAAGGTCTTTTTACCATACTGATAAGATTCCAGTTGTACTCCAATAGAAGACCTGTTAATTGCTTCCAACTTAATTTTGGCACTCTCTCCTCCTGCATAATAAAAATCATTGCTTGTAGCGGTCAGGTACAAGCCAAGACAAGCTTTTATAATATCATCAATCTCTTGTATTTTTATTTTTTTATAATAACTGGAAGCTTGACTTTCCTGTTCTTCATTATCCGTAAGGGCAAGTATATTTTTTCTGACTTTCAATAATGCAGGAACAGAAGCAGCAGGATTCGCGGCATCAAAATTTTCATCCACCTGTTGTAAAGCCACTCCTATAGCTTTACCTCCCTCTATCCTAGACCAATTCATATTAATATTATCAAAAATATCATTTTGTGCCCTGTCACCTTTTAGGTGTTCTAGGTACTCAATACTGCTGCCTCGTTCACTCATTGTCCCCATACCCTGACATTTATGCATACTCCGGCTTTCTGCCGAAATTTCATTATTCGACTTGCCCAGCAACGGATAATATGCACCAACATCTATTTGTAATAAATTGGGTTTTGCCTTTTCAAAATCTCCATCGTTTTCGTAGTATCTAGGGATAGTATTGTACAATAAACGTTTTGCCTGCCATGTATCTACATGTCTCAATTGCTCAGGAAAACGTTCAGGATCAGCAGCAGCATCGAAGGCTTCGTACGCAAGTTGGGAAGAAGCAGTATGGTGCCCATGTGTAGGAGCAGGAGTATGCGGAAATCTGGTTATTAGAACATCGGGTTGGAATTTTCTAATCACCCATACCATGTCACTTAATACCTGGTTTTTGTCCCAAATATTGAAAGTTTCCTCTGCATTTTTGGAATATCCAAAATCATTAGCTCGGGAAAAGAATTGTTTCCCACCATCAACACTACGCGCCATCAGCAACTCTTGGGTTCTCATCACGCCGATGAGTTCTCGAATTTCCGGTCCAATAAGGTTTTGTCCTCCATCACCTCGAGTTAGAGACAGGTATGCTGTATTTACTTTCCTTTCATTGGCAAGATAGGCTATCATACTTGTATTCTCATCGTCCGGGTGTGCAGCTATATAAAGGACACTACCTAACACTCGTAGTTTTTTTATGTCGTGATGTATTTCAGAAGCAGTGGGCTGTCTGGATACCTGAGATAATAAAGTAATGGGAATAAAAAGTATGCAAACGATGGCTTTTAAAGCTTTCATATCATAAATATTTACAACAATTATAATCAATAAAATCCGTCTTGACGAACAACAGAGGCGACATTTGAATCAAAAAAACATAATGAAAAAGAAATTTACACCAAAGCAAATATTGATAATGCTGCTGGGAATTATCATTATTTCAACCGCAGAACAGGTACAAGCCCAAAATTTACAGGAGAATCCACAGATGGCTCCCAGGACATCTTTTATGATGATACCGGCAGTCAGCCTTGGAGGCACCTATGATATGCAATTTATTGCTGATCTGGCTACAGACTGTGATAATAGTGTCTTCTATGTGGATATTCAGATCAGAGCTGCTAGCGCAGCTACTACATTCCGCTTAGCAGATCAGAATTATCGCTTTAATTATGATGAGTCATTACTTGCAAATCCACGAATAGAACAAGAACTTGCTATTTCTGGTTTAATGCAGCATAATGATGGAACCGTCAGCCTTTATGGTGGTCATACATTAATTGGAACTTTGGGCCCAACCGTTTCATATAATGTAGAACTCATGGGGGGAGATGGTTATCTTGTAGATGCGAATTGGGTGTCGATCGGTCGATTAGCCTTTGACGTATTAGATGCCAATGCCTGTATAGACCTATTATGGAATGATGAAAGTACTTTTCCACCAACTTATGTAGGAGAGATCAATAATGGTGTGCTGGGAAAGGCTGATGGTGTTAGCTTTATGACTTTCTCTGCTTGTATGAGTGAGTTATGTCCAGCCGACTTATGTCCGAATGAGATGGACTTACCAGGGATGATTGCTGCAGGAACTTATGTCGTTAAGATCAACATACAATCCGATGGAACGGTAGCATCAGGCACCGATGTTATCCTAAAAGCAGGAAATTCTATTATTTTTAATTCCAATTTTATCATTGAACCACAGGCAAATTTTTCCGCAGAAATCGAAGGGTGTACAGATGGTAATTAATTTAATTAGTTGTACTTGATGTTTTATAAAAATAAAAATTAAAAAAAAACTGAACCTCAAAAGGAAACATATGTTGTTAGCCCCGAATAACATCAACAGGCTTTGAAAGAAATCATCTTTCAAAGCCTGTTGATGTTAGACTTACCTACTCTTTTTAAGTTATTTTTTTACTGTTTTTAACAGTGGTTTACTATCGTAAAAAAAACAAATAAGTTTTTTTTGCGTGCAACCTTTTATGTAGACGTTGCGTCATAATGGTAACAATCAAGCAAATACGTTATTTCTGTCAAGTACAGTATAAATTTTATTGTGACATGTTATAAGCGTATAATCAGTGAGAAAAACAACAATATACTGGCAAACTATTAAATCCTTGTATTAGTTTAATCCATTTTATCAAATCAAAGTATTCAACACCATGAAATTGTATTTTACAAGTTTTTTTGTCATTTTAATTAGTACACTCTCTTTTGCAGAGGGGTCAAGACAATTAATAACCTGCCCAACTTGCGAAGCAGGTTTGTCTATCAATGACAAAGCACAGTTCGCATACCCCACAATAGATCCTGATCGTAGATTATACATCAGAATTAGTCCGGATGCAGTCAATGAACGCATTTATGTAGCTCTTAGTGAGCAATGGTATGTGCAGATTGTTAGTCCCGACGGAAGTTCCAAGTATGTATATGATGGTACAGGCTTTACACTCAACGGAACTCCTGCCCCTTTCCCACTTCTGGGAACTGGAAGAATTCTGGATTACAACCAGAGTGAAGCAGGCCCTAACGGAGTAACTCAACGTAACGCAGTTGGACCAACTACTGGCAGTTACAATGCAGTTATCTTTAATCCAGATGTACCCGGTGATTGGTATATCGAATTTACCGATCAGTCTGATATGAGCATTCCTACAGAAGGAGTTCGTTGTGCTTACTGGGATATCAGTGTTGTGGATGCAAGTACACCCGCTAATAGCGTAATTGATGGTCGTACATGGGCTTATCAATGGGGAATGCGTTCGGGGCCTGGTAGTACATTTCCTGGACCTGGTCCAAGACTAAATTCTACATTCTACATTTACACAGACGAACAAGTAGTTACTTCTATTGAAGTTGGATCACCAGATAATCCTGGCTGGGGAGGTGACTGGTTTATTGCCTGTAATGATTTTGGTATTATTGAATCTGAAACACCAGCAGAAGCCCGTAAATCAATTAATGGTGATGCTGATGATATTTATGGCTTCCTGGGGCAATACCGAATTTTCCTTAATGATCCTGACATTGCTGAATTCCCAAGTGGAATTTCTGAAATTGACGTAAGTACCGTAGCCATTGATATATGTTCCGATGGTGGGTCTTTTATAACTTTCAATACAAATGTAGATGGTGTAGGAGATATTACGCTGGATTTTCCACCTTATGCCAATAATGGTTCAGAGGATATTGAGTTTCCTGCCCAGGCACTTACAGCCGGAGCCAATACTGTAGAATGGGATGGCTTGGATGGTAATGGTGCAACAGTACCAGCAGGAACAGTATTCAAAATACGTTTATTTATTGGTGCCAGTATTGTTCACCTTCCATTATACGATATTGAAGGTTTAACGGGCTTGAAAGCTAAGTTAGTACGCCCAGGTACACCTGATTATATTGGACTTTATTGGGATAATAGTAATATTCTTGGAGGAACAACAGAAGTAGTTGATCCAGGATGTATTAGCTCAGATATTGAGGTTTGTAATAGTTATGGTTATGCTAACGAAATTACACTGAACAATTGGTGGAATGGCTTAGATAAAATTGTAGAAGCGGATATTGTTGCGCCTCAAGGTGTAAACTCAAGTATAGACGCTGGAATCGGTAACGTAGTTTGTGTGCCTGCCGAAGACCTGAATGATACAGATTCTATCCTTGTAGACTTGTCTGCATCAACAGTAAATGTCAACGCTGTCAAATGGACATCTACTGGAACAGGAACATTCATGGATGAAAATGACCCTTCAACAAGCTATATAGCTTCTGATTTTGACTTAAATACAGGTACTGTAACCTTAACCTTAAGTGGTGCTGCTTGTCCTGATATAGCAGATGTTGTAACAATTAATATTCCTGACGATATTTGTAACCTGCCCATTACATTAGTTGCTTTCAAAGGAGTTGTTGCTAGTTCGCAAGATCATTGTGAGGGAGTAGAAGTTACATGGATCACTGCAACTGAAGAGAATACAGAATATTTTGTTCTGCTTAGAAGTTCTAATGGTATTGACTTTTCTGAAGTTGGGCGTGCAAGCGCAGCAGGTAATTCCATTACTGAAACAGCATATACTATGTTGGATGAAAATGCTGGCGAACTTAATTATTACAAATTGGTAATAGTAGATTTAGATGGTTCGCAGGAAGAAATTTTAATGGGAGGAACTGTGGGTACAGATTGTATGGTTCCGGTTAATACTATTTCTGAAATGTATCCGAATCCTATTCGTGAAGGACGTGATGTATCGCTGACGATCAATTTAAATGCTTCGGCGAATGTAACTGTTAATATTGTAGATATTTATGGCAGAACAGTCAGACAAATTCCTATGGATTTGATAGAAGGTATCAATCCTGTTCAATTCAACATGGATAATCTGGCTTCTGGAACTTATTTTATCAATATTTCCAGCAATGAATGGAAAACCAGTCACAGAAAATTAATTAAACTTAGATAAGAGAAATTAAGACTTTCTTCATTTTTCGCAATTATATCACCTGCCCTGCTGAGTTTTCAGCAGGGTTTTTTTATTCTGTAAACCAACTAAATTGCTCTACTGTTGTATATTTGTGTGCTTTTGATGCACCGAACCTTTTTAAACTATTAGAAATCAAATAAAATGAAATACGACGTAACCGTCATCGGCTCCGGCCCCGGAGGATATGTTGCCGCTATTCGCTGCGCGCAATTAGGTATGAAAACAGCAATTATTGAACGATATTCTACGCTTGGTGGAACCTGCCTAAATGTAGGTTGTATCCCGTCAAAGGCTTTACTAGATTCTTCTGAGCATTACCATAATGCCCATAAAAGATTTGAAGAACACGGTATTGACATCAAAGACCTCAAAGTCAATATGCCACAAATGATCAAACGCAAAAATGAAGTCGTCAGCCAAACTTGCGATGGAGTTAGTTTTTTGATGAAAAAAAATAAGATAGATGTCCATCACGGGCATGGCTCTTTCGTCAATGCCAATACGATCAGTATAGCAAAAGATGATGGTACAACTGAAACGATAGAAACAGACAAAACCATCATTGCAACAGGATCAAAACCCATTGCGCCAGCAGCATTCAACTACGATAAAAAACGTGTTATTACTTCTACAGAGGCATTGAATATAGATAAACTGCCGAAACGAATGACCGTCATTGGTGCAGGTGTCATTGGCTTGGAATTGGGTTCAGTCTTTGCTCGTTTGGGAACAGAGGTGGAAGTCGTAGAATATGGAGATCGTGCCATCGCAGGAATGGATAATGATTGTAGTAAAGAACTGACAAGATCGCTGAAAAAACTCGGCGTGAAATTTCATTTCAAACATATGGTCAAGGAAGTTAAAGGAACATCCCGTTCTACTACCCTTATTGCAGAACACAGAGATAAAGGCGATAAATTAGAGATCAAAGCAGATTATTGCCTCATAGCCATAGGTCGTTATGCATATACAGATAAGCTGGGGCTGGAAAATGTAGGTATCAAAACCGATGACAGAGGTCGTATAGAAACAGATGCTCACCTACAAACTACTGTGCCTGGTATTTATGCCATTGGCGATGTGATAAAAGGAGCAATGCTGGCACACAAAGCCGAGGAAGAAGGCGTTTTTGTTGCAGAAACTATCGCCGGAGAAAAACCACATATCGACTATAATCTTATTCCTGGAGTTGTTTATACCTGGCCAGAAGTAGCTGGAGTTGGACAGACAGAACAGCAACTAAAAGACGCGGGAATACCTTATAAATCTGGTAAATTTCCAATGCGCGCGCTGGGAAGAGCTAGAGCTAGTATGGATATAGAAGGCATGGTAAAAATACTGGCACATAAAGAAACCGATGAAGTACTGGGGGTACATATGGTCGGGCCAAGAGTCGCTGATATTATTGCAGAGGCAGTCGTTATGATGGAATTCCGGGCATCTGCCGAGGATATAGCCAGAATGAGCCACGCGCATCCGACTTATACAGAAGCGGTGAAAGAAGCTGCTTTGGCGGCAACTGCGAATCGTCCTTTGCATATCTAAAGACTGATGAAAGTCTTATTCTTTGCAGATAAAAACAATGACAAGTCTCAAAATATCTACAAAAAAATGGGATATAAGGTTATTGGTGAATTCAAAGAAGTCGTATTTTAAAGAGAAAATATGAATAGACAGGAAATGAACCTAAATATCAAATATGAGTTGATTGGGGATAATTGGAACACGATAATTCCCGAACTTTATCAAGAAATGGATGGTTGGATAGGTTATGGAGGGGAAGACACAGGAGGGCGAAGAAATCTACCTCATTGGTTTAGTTTTAAGGAAAATGAAAAGCATATTTGTGCCTCTGTAGAACCAGTAGGTTTACAATTTATGGGTTTAATGGAGGACGATGAATGGGAAAATTGGAAAAAGAAAATAAAACAGATCGCAACTGAAAAACTAGGATTTAAAGTCGGTGAAGCCGAACTAGGAGAAGTATAATGGAAGCAATCATTTCTGAACGGTTTTAGATAAGATTGAGCGCTGTCGAACCAGAAGACAACAAAACAACCTCGCAGAGGTCTCAATGCTATTGCGATTAATCGAACATAAGCTTACCTTTGTAGACTTTGCAAGTGTTAAAGCACACCATCAAACAAATAACAAATTTTGAATACAAACATTAGTTTTCAATATCCAGCCTGGTTTGCCATTCTTTGCCTGCTTTTAGGCATTGGCTATGCACTGGCTATGTATTATAAAGACAAGACCTTCCGCGAACGCTCTCGCTGGCTCAATACACTACTGGGCATTGTCCGTGCTTTAGCAGTAACTTTTCTGAGTTTGCTACTACTTTCTCCTTTATTAAAATCGCTGGTTACAGAGACTAAAAAGCCCATCATCGTATTGGCACAAGATAACTCTGAATCCGTATTATCAGCGATGAATAAAGAGGATTCGACCCGTTACCGCCAGCAAATTGATGCTTTAACAGAAAATCTGAGTGAAAAATATGACTTGAAAACCTACTCTTTCGGTGATGAAGTTCGGGAAGGACTGGAGTTCTCATTTACCGATAAGGTAAGTAATACCTCCGAATTGCTGAATGAACTTTACGAAATGTACAGCAACCAAAACCTGGGAGCAGTTGTTTTGGCAACTGATGGAATTTATAACCAAGGTAGCAATCCTGTCTATGCCAGCACCAAACTAAGTGTTCCTGTATATTCTGTCGCACTTGGTGATACTACATTGAAACGAGATATTTCCATTAAAAAAGTATATCATAACCGCATTGCTTACTTGGGCGATAAATTCAGTATTCAGGTCGATGTATCTGCCCGCAACTGTGCAGGAAGCCGCAGTAAGGTTAAAGTATATCGAATTAATGATGATGGTTCGGATGTTAAACTGAAAGAAGAATCTTTCTCTATTAAATCCAATGATTTTTTCGTTACAAAAGAACTCATTCTGGAAGCAGATAAAAGTGGAGTACAACGCTACAGAATCTCTGTATCTCGTGTAAAAAACGAGATTACAGGGATAAATAATCGTAAAGACATCTTTATAGACATATTAGATGCCCGTCAGAAAATTTTGATTTTAGCAGATGCTCCACACCCTGATATTTCAGCGCTTAAACAAACGATGGAGCAGAATAAGAATTACGAGATAGGAGTGGGATATGCAGGCAGCTTAAAATCTAATATAGCTGGTTACGATTTTGTGGTTTTACACCAATTACCAAGCACGAAAAATAACATTTCCAGTATTCTTAAAGAATTGGACAGTCGGAAAACGCCCCGTTTATTTATCGTTGGTAATCAAACGAATATTGCTGAACTGAACAAAGTACAAAGTGTGCTTAATTTTAAAGCAAATACTAAGAATAACAATGATGTTACTGGTATAGTCGAAGACGGTTTCAATCTGTTTACGCTCGAAGATAATATTGCGAAAGAACTACCCAAATTTGCCCCATTGACGGCTCCTTTCGGAGAATTTACTGCTTCGCCTGATGCAAACGTATTGCTACAGCAAAAAATAGGTTCTGTAGAAACTAAATATCCACTGCTGGTTTTTGGTGAAGAGCGTGATATTAAAACAGGTGTACTAGCAGCTGAAGGGGTATGGAAATGGCGAATATTTGATTATCTCCAACACAAAAACTACGATATTTTTGATGAATTGATGAATAAAAGTATTCAATATCTAACGGTTAAAGAAGACAAAAGAAAATTCAGAACCAGCGTCAGTAAGAATATTTTCGATGAAAATGAAGCTATTTTCTTTGATGCCGAACTTTATAATGAAAGCTACGAACTCATCAATGAACCTGACGCTTCTCTAATCATTACGGATAGCAAAGGCAAAGATTATAATTTTACTTTTTCGAAAACAAACCGAGCCTATACACTGAATGCTGGTTATTTTCCTGTGGGTAATTACACATATAAAGCCCGTATTACGACGCAGGGTAAAGAACTGAAATCTTCTGGAAAATTTAGTGTACAGCCTATCGAATTAGAGCTTTTTGAAACAACTGCGGATCACGGATTGCTTCGTTTACTTAGCGAACAATATGGCGGTGAGGTCATTTATCCGGATAGCCTGAAGGCGCTGCCTCGTATTATAAATGCCAAAGCTGATATACAGCCCGTTCTTTATTCCACATCAAAAACCCGTTCTATCATCAATCTGAAATGGATATTCTGGGTATTGCTTGGCTTATTAGGGATAGAGTGGTTCCTTAGAAAGTTCTATGGAGGATATTAGGAAATATTGATTGAATATTTAGTATAAGAGCATAGATGACACCCATTAAAAAAGCTTATCTGCAACTCCATGTAGCCATATTTTTATTTGGTTTTACTGCTATATTGGGGCGCCTGGTTCAAATATCAGAGCTTCCTATGGTCTGGTGGCGATTATTAATTACCTGTACAAGTTTATTGCTTTTACCTGGTGTTATAAAAGCACTGCGGAATATGCCCAGAAGTGTAGCTTTGCAATTGGCTGGAATAGGTATTGTTGTCGCTTTACACTGGATCACTTTCTTTGGAGCCGTTAATTATTCTAATGTGTCTGTTACATTGAGTACCATGGCGACGGTCAGCTTTTTTACTGCTATTATAGAACCGCTTATCAATAGAGAACGGATAAAATGGTATGAAGTAGCCTTGGGTTTATTGGTGATTCCTGGGATGTATATCATCTTCCGGTTTTCGGGAAACGATTATACGACAGGTATTATCATGGCGCTTATATCTGCGGCATTAGCTGCTGTTTTTTCTACTTTAAATAAAAAAATGGTAGAAAAAGCAGAACCGATGGCCATCACTTTTGTAGAGCTAGGCAGTGGCTGGATATTTCTTTGTCTGATTGCTCCTTTATATGGACAATTAATGGGTAATTCTACATTTATTCCTATTGAATGGGACTGGCTGTGGCTGGTTATTTTGGCTTTGCTGTGTACTACTTTTGCCTATGTGTTGTCCTTGAATGCCTTAAAACATGTTTCTGCTTTTACGGCAAATCTGAGTATCAATCTAGAGCCTATCTACGGAATTATCCTGGCTTGGCTCATTTTTCGGGAAGACAAGGATTTGAGTGGTGAATTTTACATTGGTGCCGGTATTATACTCCTATCTATTTTCCTCCATCCTATACTGAAACGCAAATTTGAAACACTAAGGTAGACTGAGGCTGGAAAGACACTGAGAAAACAATTTAGTGCCTTTCCTGTCTATTTTATTCTTAGTGTTTCAGGTTCGTTCGTATAGAAAATCAATACGTTAGTAGCTAAAACAGGAAGGGCTAGATTGAATATCGTATATTCTAATAACGTTAACTCAAAAATAATAGACTATGGGTTTTGGAGGACATGTATTAGATATGATCAATCGGCAAAAGGCGAATAGAGACATGCAAAAACATGCTCGTGAAAAATTGGCTGAAAGAAGACGGTATTTGACAGATACTACCTCAAAAGAAGAACGGATCGAAGAAGAATATTCGGAAGAATACATCCAGTATTTGAAGGAACGGATGAAACAAGCTGATGCCCGAAGAAAATTAGCAATACAAAATCAATTGGTCGCCTACCTGATCGTTTTTATTATAACGATCGCTTTGGTAGTATATGTGATGTATTAGAAATAGCCTATGCGGCTTGTCTTTGAATTGCTTTCACAGTTCCACTAGCAATTAAATATTGTCCCAATAAGTATAAAACCATAATAGCTAATCGAGGTTGTGGGATAGCGACTTCATGACTTTTAAATTTATTTAAAGCAATCACGGTATCAGATAGCATAAAAAGCAAAACACCGCCGAAAATCCACCAAAAATGCTTTTCCAATATATCTTTTCCTTTTAAATTCAGTGCAGTAATTGCCATGAGGGTAATCACACCACTATATACCAAAACAGGCAATTGCAGATCTGCCAAGTCATTACGTAAGTAATAATTAAAACCGATATAGAACAGAACAAAAGGTATTGCCCACCACCATTTTTTAGTTATAAAGCCTTTACTTTTATCTGGATATTTTAAAAAACCCAAAAAATAGAAAAGATGAGTCAGTAGAAAACAACCCAATCCCAATAAAAACCAAATAGCGGTATCTGCATTTCCATTTTCTTCAAACATTAAAAAAGTATCTCCACCGACGGAAAATATGAGTCCAAGCAGCACAAACACTGAAAAAGCAGACCAGTGGCTTTTAATATTCAGATAAAACCAAAGAGAAAGAATCGTCAGCAATAAGGGTTTACTAACATAAATCAGTGTCTGATGAGCAGACCACTCAGCAAATAAATTGATAATGGTCAATATGAGATAAATTATAAGAAGGTAGCGATGTTTCATATGTTAAATATACAAAAATGACTTTTACATGATAAGTTAATCATTCAAAATCTGCTATTTGTCTTTAGCAAATAAATGCCCAATTTGCTTTTAATCCCTGAACAAAATGCCACTCGATGTTGTACATTATTTATTAGCTGCTCATAATGAATCTGTTATGAGCATTAACCAAACATGTGCTTATGAAAACACAATTCACTTTTCTATTCCTTCTTTTTACTGTTGCAGTTTCTGCACAATTCGGTGAAGGGGGAACTAAAGACATCAAGAAACTTAAAAACACTGAAACACTTGTTGTACTTGGCTATCATGAGTCTTATAATGAAGCCATTAAACAAGCATTTACAAAGCATTGGACATTTACCAAATACCGTTTTATTTCTGGTGCTCAGTATCGAAAATATTGTAAGAACAAGAAATATTCCTTTGTCATTATTCAAACGATCAGAGACTATCAGTTCAATGAAGAAAAATATGATGATGTAGGCATTGTCTTAGGCGGAAATTGCAGATATGGACCTCAGGATATGGTGGCTTATGCCAATATGATAGTTTCGGATTCGAGTTACTATTATGTAGAATGTGTACGTGCAGTACAATTGATGCAAAATTATCTGGAAATGGGTTTGAAAAAACGTTTGCCAGCAGATAATTATGGTGAAACTTTATCAGCCTATAATAAAAACCACCCTAAAATGACGAATTACACCATGCTTATTGACAAACAGGATGTGCTGGATAGATACAAAAAAGACATTAAAAAATACTACACACTTCCCTTGAAAATAACGACTCAGCGAGAAGCCGACCAAGCCATGATGGAGGGTAGGAAAGATGTCATGTATACTATGTTGTTTTTCGATATACACGGCTATCCTTATCGCTGTGCTTTAAGAGCGAGCGACAGCAAAATTCTCTATGGCATAGAAGGACAAAACCGAGAAGGTTTTCTTATGGGAAAACATATGCTTAAAGGCTTTAGTAACACTAAAAATACCGGAAAATTAAAGGTTTTAGGCTGGGGGCTCTAAATGTTTTAACGACTACTAAGGGCGTTTAGAGTTGCTTTAAGTGCTCTTAGTGGTAAAAAAGTCCAATTACTTATTTAATTTTGTCCAAAAGAAACAATCATGACAAAATATATTGGCTTACTCTTATTCCTTATACCTTTTTCTTTACTGGCACAAGACGAAGATGCTGAACGTAGGATTGGAAGCAGCGAAGATGCTCGTTTTAGAGCAACATTCTTGCTAGGTATGAATGCAGCTCAAATAGACGGAGATGATTTGGCAGGTTTCAATAAAGTCGGTCTTAATGTAGGTGGGCAGGTCAATATCGTATTAGACCGGAATGATTGGGTAGGACGTTTTCAGCCTAGTGTAGGAATAGCTTTTAGCCAGAAAGGCAGTCGCCCAAATAATAATGACCCTTCAGGCTTGCAATCTCAACGGTTTAGTTTGTCTTATGCCCAAATTCCAGTCATGATTAATTATGTAGACCACCGGCTGATGTTCAGTGCAGGTTTTGCCTATGGGCAATTAGTTAATTCTAAGTTTATTGACAATAATGGCATTGATGTGTCGGAGTCGGCTAGTGAAAATTATAATAAAGCAGACGTCAGTTTTATAGGTGGTGCTACATTTTATGCCACAAACAATATCGGCTTAAATATCAATTGGGAACGGTCATTAACTACAGTCAATAACATTGGTTGGCAGGTGAATCGCCTGATCTCTTTTAAAGTGGCTTATACCTTTTAAAATGCTTCGCATTGGCTTTTGCTTTTATCAGCAACTGTGGAGAGAGCTGTGAGATTAAAGACATAAATTCTTCAAATTCTCAAAAATGTCATTCCGAATTTATTTCGGAATCTAGATGGGGTTTAGCACGATCTTTTTCAGAAGATAGCCTCCAAAATCGTATTTCGTTAAAACGTAAATACTGAGTGTTGGTTTAAAATTGTAGGGTTAAATTATCGTAGGCTAATCTTACACTGGCCGGCAACTCTTTCTCAATGTTTGTATGAGTTCCTAGTCTATGACTCATGTGTGTAAACCAGGCTTGTTCGGGCTGTAATTCTTCCACCCATTCTAAGGCTTCTTCAAGGGTAAGATGGGATAAATGATTGTCTTTGCGTAATGCATTTAAAACGAGAATTTTGCTACCTCTGACCTTTTCTTTTTCTTTTTCTGAAATGGTTTTAGCATCAGTAATATAGGTGAAATCACCAAAGCGGAAGCCCAGAGTGGGAAGTTTATAATGCATGACTTCAATGGGAATAACAGGAATATTTGCCGCTTCAAAAGGCTGGTCTTTATGTATGGTATGTAGCTGAATTCTTGGAATACCCGGATAAAAAGGCGGTTCAAAGACATATTGATATTCCCTTCGTAGTGCTTTTTGTACCTGCTCAGTCGCATAAACAGGCATATCCTGATTGTATTTGAAATTGAAAGGACGTACATCATCCAGACCGGCTACATGGTCTTTATGTTCATGTGTGAAGAGAACAGCGTCTACTTTTTTGACCTTTGCTCTAAGCATCTGTTGCCGAAAATCCGGGCCTGTATCTATCACAATAGCTTTACCTTGAGTTTCTACTATGATAGAACAACGTAGTCGTTTATCCCGTATATCCTCAGATTGACAAACTGCGCAATCACAAGCAATAACAGGAACACCCTGCGACGTACCTGTTCCTAAGAAGGTAATTTTCATGTGGTCTCTTCCTTATCCGTTTCAGCAACTTCTTCTGTCTGACTCAGGACTTTCTTTTTCAATTTAGTATAAAAATCTAAGGACTTTTCTGTCAATAAACTCTCATCCACTTCTATTTTACCCAATACGTCTAATAGGCTATTAATACGGGCTTCCGTATCAAAAAACTTATTGATAACAATAACATTTCTGGCTTCTACAATGCAATAACCTGATTTGAAATTGCCTTTAGCGTAGCGAACTTGGTAAGTCAATTCTTCAAAAATTGCCTCAAACTTTTTTAAAGTATAATTGGTGTATTTAAAAAACATCTTATTAATGATTGAACTTCAAAGATACGCAATTAGGCAGAATTAAGTTTTTGAATAAAAAGAGGGAGATTAAAAGCAGTCTCGTAGAGACAAAATATCGGTAGATTTTTTGTATAAGTTGAAAATAGGTGTGCCGTCAGGTACACAATGTGACAAATGTGATAAAAGGAAAATTTAATAATTTGTTATACGTACAAAAAAGAGGGCAAAAGCCCCCTCAAAACAGTAATTTATAAGGGGCAAAAACATTATTCCTTGTCCGTTTCACTCGTCATCAAAACGTGCATTAAGTAAGTAAATATAGGTGCTGCGATGATAGTACCGACAATATCCACCAGTGTAATTTCTCCATAAGCTATAAGTGAACAAACAGCAGCTATACAGGCAATAACACCCGTCCAGATCAAGGCTTTTAGGTATACATGACGTTCAAACGGCACTCTAAGACCTTGTCCTATAGGCAAGTTAAAACCGTTATTGGTTATCAGGCTAGTTTGTGTTTGACGAACATATACAACACCAAGAGTCAATAATAGTAATATTAAAATGATCATACCCCATTCAGAAACTGTTGGGACTGATGCTGTACAGTCATCTCTTGTCACTGCAATAGGAGTAGCGCTCAACTCAAAACACTCATCACTACTAATTCCTGCAATATTTGAACCTTGGTCGGCGCCAGTCAAGGTGCCATTCCATGCAATGATGTATATATTACACGTACCAGGAGGTGCGGGATCAAGATCAGGAGAGAAAGTAGTAGAATTTTGAGCCATGACACCCATAGAAAGAATATCACCTGTTGCAGCATCTGTGATTAACCAGCCAAAATTATCACCCGTCTGATCGCCACCAGCTACAGCATCAACAATATCTGGCGTACCGTCTTGAGTACAAGTAGTTGTAGAAGAAGTAGTAGAAAGCGTACCGCCAACAGCAGTACAAGTACAATCCTCTCTTGTGATTGCAATTGGCGTATCACTTAATTCAAAACACACATCACTAGTAATACCACTGATGTTTGATCCTTGATCGGCACCAGTCAGCGTGCCGTTCCATGCGATAATATAGATATTGCAAGTGCCAGCAGGTGCAGTATCCAAATCTGGCGAAAAAGTAGTAGAGTTTTGAGCCATCACTCCCATAGACAGAATATTGCCAGTCGCCGCATCCGTAATCAGCCAGCCAAAATTATCACCGGCTTGATCGCCACCCGCTACGACATCAATAACATCTGCTGTGCCATCTTGTGCACAAGTAGTGGTATTGGAGGTTGTAGAAAGCGTACCGGCATCTACACTTTGAGGTGCAAATTTGTAGAAAAGATTTGCTTCACTGACTACATAAATATTGCCTTGATTATCCATTGTTACACCTTCAGCCTGTGGGATAGTAGCAGCAAGTGTACCATTTGCGCCTCCTGCTGTGAGGTCAAGACGACTGTATTCTGTTCCCGTATTGTCGGTTTCGATAAGTTGTGCCGACTCGTGGCTAAGGATGAGATAATTGTCACTCACATCTTCGCCACAAGGCATAAAAGTATTTAATCCAAGATGATGCAAACCTGCTATATCACTTAAACCAAAATTATTGACCGAAATATCGAATGGATTGGTAACTGTGATCGGATTGGCGAAAGTGGCAGGGACAACAAAAGAATAGATTGTCAAAGGCGATTTTTCTTTTATAATGATTAGTTCATTGGTTGCTGGATTATAAGTGACGCCTTCTATGCCGAGATTATCGCCCCAAACACCAGGTAATTGCATAAAAGCGGCAGGGTAAGTAATCGCTGTGGTAGCTGCTGTAATCGATATAAGCACTGCACGCCCTTTTCTTTCTTCGATAATAATATAATCTGTGCCGCCTATCCAAACCAGCCCTTCGGTATCCTCAAAACCTGTCATATTGATGGTACGTAAAACATTGCCGTTGAGGTCAAGCTCATAAATAGTTGGAGTACCGTTAATGCAGACAAACAGGCTATTCGTCATGCTATTATATGTGACTCCTGAAAGATCGTTAGGAATTGAGGTAGTTACTGGTCCTGCTGTAAGGGTATAGTTGTTTAGGTTGATTGCAGCTTGGGCGTTCATAGGAATATGAATGAACACCAACAAGTTTAATGCAATGAGTACTGAAAGCAAAGATTTCATGGTTAAGGTTTTGATTATTAATATATAAAGTTACAAAAAAAACTAATCACATTTATATTTTATATATTTTTTTGTTGATGTGTTTTTCGGTGACAAAAGTATCTTTTTCATAAGCCTGCGTTATGAAGCCGTTATCAAAAGGTTAAAAAGGTTCTATGACATAATTATGACAAACTTGGCACGTTTATAGACATATAAATTAAAAATAAGCTTCGTGTCTTTAGAACCCTTATTCATGATAATTATTGGGATTAATGTTTAACAAAAAAAATAGATATAGCAGAAGAACCTATACATTATTACAAAACGGAAAAACAGTACAATATGAAAAAGTTATTTGTGTTGATGATAGGTTTGCTATGTTCAGGCATATTGACATCAGTAGAAGCGCAAAGCACCATTAGAACAGAAAGCGGAGAAGTTATTATGGCGAAAGCCGATAACAGAATACCACTAGACAGCCCTTACGAAAAGCATCTGACAAGAGATAGAAGGGCTTTACCTTACGATCATATTCGGGAAGCAGATGTATTCTGGGAAAAACGTATCTGGCGAGTTATCGACGTAAGAGAAAAAATGAACCGCCCTTTCTCTTGGCCTGAAAACCCTTTCATTACGGTCTTAATGCGTGGTATAGAAAACGGTGATATTACAGCGTATAGCACACTAGATGACAAATTTACTACGAAACTAAGTCACCGAGAAATATCTGAGATGATTAGCTCGTCGGATACGATCACGACTTTTGACCCTGATACTTATGAAGAAAAAATAAAAGTCATTCGCAATGATTTTAATTTTGAAGATGTTAAACGTTTTCGCATCAAGGAATCCTGGTTTTTTGATGAAGAGACGTCCACTATGCAGGTACGCATATTGGGTATTGCCCCACTAAAAGAGGAATTTGATGATAATGGCAACTTCAGGTTTGAATACCCAATGTTTTGGATATACTATCCGCATGTTCGCCAGGTATTAGCGAATGAAGAGGCTTTTAACCCATTAAATGATGCACAACGAATGAGTTGGGAAGATATACTAGAAGCCCGTTTTTTCGCCAGTCGCATCATTAAAGAATCCAATGTGCATGATCGCCGTATTCAAGATTATAAAGCAGGTACAGACGCCTTGTATGAAAGCCAGAAAATACAGGAAAAGATTTTCAACTTCGAACATGATGTTTGGACGT
Organism: Saprospiraceae bacterium; assembly: GCA_020627965.1. Taxonomy (GTDB): domain Bacteria; phylum Bacteroidota; class Bacteroidia; order Chitinophagales; family Saprospiraceae; genus JAHDEO01. The sequence continues at coordinate 22,104 of JAHDFX010000051.1, forward strand.
ATTAAATTTTATTAATAAAATTCTTCAGCTATATCCACAGGCGGCAGGTCGATTCGGTCTGTCGCTTTTTTGTTATATTTGTGAAAACAATAACATTATGACATCAGGAGGCATCGTATCCATTATTTTAGTTGCTGCGTTTATTTACTTTGGTTATAAAGACGATTACAAACGCAACCCAAAAGAATTTATCGCAACAACACTTGTCATAATGATTACAATGGTACTAGTCATGATTTTTATATCATCGGTTATAAGAGGATAAGAGATTTAGAATTTGTATTTTAACATCGTGTTATCAAAAAAACTCATTTCACTTTTCCAAACCTTCTCACCTGCGGAACATAAACGCTTTCGTAAATACCTCCTTTCTCCGTTTTTCAACGAAAACCAAACCCTGATTCGATTATACGATATTGTTATCCAACACTTAGTTGAACCTACAGATAAAGAACAAATTTGGAAACAAATTAATCTTGGGAAAGTCTATAATGATACTCGCTTCCGTAAATACTGCTCTGACTTGGGCAAACATGCAGAGCGTTTTTTGGCCTATCATCAATATGAATCCAGCCTTGATACAGAAAAAATTTACCTGCTACGATCCTTTAATGAACGAAACCTGAATAAGCATTTTTCAGCAACAGAACGGGCTTTACGCCAATGGCAGAACAAAAGCGACCATCAGGATATCCAGTATCATCTCAGCAGCTTTTTATTGGAAACCGAAATAGATAAATTCCAGATCAGGCATATTCAGCGTACAGGCAAGATCAATTTGGAGCAAGTTGATAAAAATTTGGATAATTTTTATCTGACGCAAAAGCTGAAAAATTATTGCAATGCGCTGAATTATAAAAACATCATTAATAAAGACATAGAAATACGCTTTGTAAAGGTTTTAAGTGAGGAGTTAGAAGATAAAATTATTGATTATCCACCTTCTGTACAGATATATTATCAGGTGATGTTGATGCTTTCTAATCAGGAGAATGAAGCTTATTTTCACCACTTACGGCGACTTTTAAATGATTATGGTAAATTGTTTTCACTATCTGAATTAAGGGATCTATACATTTTTGCTCAAAATTATTGCATCAGTAAAATTAATACAGGAAACCGTTCCTTTTTTCGCGAGCTATTCAATATCTATGATACGCTATTGCGGGAAGAAACGATTTTCAATAATGGAGAATTACTACCCTGGGACTTGAAAAATATGGTTACTGTAGGGATTCGTATTGGAGAATTTGACTGGATTGAAGAACTGATAAAAACGCATAACCACCGTCTTCCATCAGGGTTTCGGGACAATGCTATAACCTTTAATCTGGCTGTTGTCCATTTTCATAAAAAGGAGTATAAAAAAGTCATAGAATTGCTTAGAGAGGTCGAGTATCAGGATCTTTTTTATGCCCTTGACGGCAAATGGTTACTGATCAAAACTTATTATGAGCTGGATGAATTGGAAGCAATGGAAGCCTTATTGGAAAGTTTTAGGATATTTTTGCTGAGACATAGACTGATCTCGAAAACCAAACAACGCCAGTATTTGAATACTATTCGCTTTGTTAAAAAAATGAATCGTCTTCCTGGACAATCTGAAACAGAAATCGAAAAACTACATAAAAAGGTACAGGAGGCTAATGATATAGCAGAGAAAAAATGGCTATTAGAAAAAATAAATGCCTTCTAATATGTATTATAGCAGTATATTGATATTGGTGTTAATTGTAGGTTTTTCAATGGTTGCAGCTTTCTATGAACTTAGAAAAATGCTTCCTCGAAAAGCTGTTGTCGGCAAGAAAAAGCGAGCAATGCTGGAACAAGTATTAAAAAAACCTGTCGATTATATCAGCGAACCTATTGTCGATCATCCTGTCATTCCCTTCTTAATTTTTGGAATTCATTACGACAAGGATATTGTTATTGTCAGCAAACATCCCGACTGGAATATGCACGAGTATTCATTACTGAACCTGCCGGATGGTGATTGTTGGATGATGAAGGATTCAAAAGAAGGAAGTTTGGATCAATGTGTGACTATACAGAGAACTGATATAATAGATTGGGTGCCCGAAATCCCATTGGAAATTGCTTTTAAACCCATAAAAATCGAAGATAGAGGAAACGAAGAATGGGAAGATATTTCCTTTACATATGAAAACTTCCATGGTGAACAAGTGGATATATCTTATAAAGGCAAAAAAGCGCTTCGCTCCTTGAAAAAACGCAATGGATCGACAATGGGACATTCCAGAAACCAACTCATAGCTATACTTGACCTGCCGGAGAGGAGTTTTGGTAAAAAAGCTGAAATGACTTATAACAGTAAGTCGTACCCGATCAAAAAGATTCTTGGTTTGAAAAGTTTCAATATGATGCTAAGTCAGACACAAGGCGGAATTAGTACAGGCGCTTATGCCCAATATCAGGAAGACAGTAAAATCAAAACTAAGCATAAAAATGCCAGGGAAACCATTCAAGACTGGACTTTGGAAGGAAAAGTATTAGAACAAAAAAGTCCATTTAGAACGCAGCAATATCATTTTTGTGAAGATGAGCCATACGAATTGATCTCAGCTAATGTACAACTTTGGAATAATTCAAAAAAAGCCTTTAACATCACCTTTTATCCGGCTTTACCAGATTTTAGAAAAGAATTTAGAGGGAAACATATTGCGATTTTTGTTATGGATGTTAATGGTCAGCAAGGGCATGGGATCGGCAAAATTCATTCATACTGGCAGGATAAGAAACTGATAATTGATTTTTTTCCGGAAAACCCTCAATGGATTACTGATCGGCCATTAAGGCAGGTGATTACTTTTGAAAATAATAATGTAAACGTAAAGGCATTTATGCGTCAGAATTAAGAGAGGCTTACTTTTACCTCATTCCTAAAGTACTTTGGCGTATTTTTTGACGATAAGACTCCCTGAACACATTCTCATAAATTTGCAAATTATAATCAAATAAAAATGAATCGTTTTAACTTTTTTCTTGCTTTGATAGCTGCTGTTGCTTTATTGCTTATTGCTTGTAATAAAGATGATACACCACCATCTATCGAAAATTTTCAAGTAAACAATACGCTTATAACTGTATCAGAGGGTGTGCACACTCTTGGTGAAACAGTCGCCTTCGAAATGGATGCTTCAGATAATGGAGGTTTAGACCGTTTTCTGGTAATTGATGAATATGGTGGCTTTGGAGTTTTAAATACACAGGAACTTGGAGGAAGTAGTACTGCTGTAATCAAGTACGACCTGAGTTTGAGCCCAGATACTTATGTGGCGGGAGACTCCATGTTGCTTTCTTTTTCTGTAGAAGATGACTTTGGTAACTTTGACCTTAAAACATATATCCTAAAGGTTATTGAATAAGCGTATATCAGAAATATACAGGATAAAATTTTACCTTCCCTCGTGTGTTAAATTCCACTGCGGGGGAAGGTATTTTTACGATATTTAATAAGCCAAAAAATATTTTCAGTCCTTTCGATTTTGTTGGAATCCTTGTAAAATCAATATCTGGAGCAAAAATAAATTGTCGATAGCGTGGATATTCTTCTGGGTCCAACTGGAATAAATTCCCTTCTTCATCTTCCCAATTATTATTAAAACCCGAAAAAACATTTTCGGCACTATAACCAAAAGCAAGGTTAAGCCATTTGGGAAAACGGGTATCTTCTTTTTTTATAAAAGCGTGAATATTGCCAGATGCCCACAAGGTTAATCCATTGTATTCTTTTAGCATAACGGCTGCCGGGTTCGTTCCATATAGTGTTGCTGCTCGTTCTTTTACTGTCGTAACTGCTTCAGAATTGATGGCTTGTATAGGGCGTGTATCATACTTTGGTAAATGAGCAGATAGCTTGAGATGTATACGTTGCTCTTTCCAAAGCAATTCCTGACTAAGAAAAGTAGCAGAACCTGCTGCATTGAAAGCAATATCCCACCACGAAAACCCCCATTCCTCTGAAAAACCATCCAGAACTTCTATGCCGCCCTGATAAAGCATGCCGCCCGCAGCTCCCATAAAAGCCGCTTTTCGTTCATCCATTCCAGTCCATACATAGAGATATTTTGTCCATTTACTTTCGAAGTAGGCAGAAAAAAAATGACCGGATTTATCAATATCCAGCCACTCTCCATAATCATTGAAATAGTGAAATTTTGACCTCGGATAATCAGCATACCAAGCCTGACTAAGCGCGACCATTGTGCCGGTATAGCTGGTTACGATTCCGGTATTCAATGCCCAAAAACGGGTTTTGTTTAAAGAATCAGGCACTTCAAATAATCTGAGCCTGTCATGCTGAGCGGATAAATTGAACACAAAACAGAGTGTGAATACTATAGTGAGTTTAATGTACTTAGTCTGCATGATATGGAAATTTAAATATGTTCCAGATTTCAATACTCCGTATTCGTTTTTGCTTTTATCAGTCAAATGTAAATCAACATAAAGCTCATACATCCAGTATATTGACAATCAGGATATTCACTTTAATTTTTTCATTAGTAATATTTTTGAGCGTTTGCAGAATACCCACATGCTCAAAAAATAAAATCCATTTTTCAGGTTTTTTATAATTTATTGATCGTCAAATGACATTAGCTCTTAAACGAATGCGGAGCATTCTCAATATCAATACGGAGTATTGATATTTTAGACAGTAGTTAATTGGCTGGGCAATTATCTTGAGAATAAGTATTGCTTTTACTACATCACCACTCACCACTCAACTTTTACCCAAAGTATCTTCTACCCCAACTCTTGGTGTACCGAATCCAGTATCTCTCTTACTCTTTCGTGTGTAGGAGCCTGAGCGTATACACGAAGAACAGGTTCCGTACCCGATGGACGTATCATTACCCACTCATCAGAGTTAAAGTAAAACTTAAAGCCGTCAATGGTTTCTACACGTTCTATCTTATTGTTACCAAAATTACTGAAAGCATTATTTTTGCATTGTTCAATGATCGCCTGCTTTTTCGATTCCGAAATATGTAAATCATCACGATCAAAAGAAAAGGGCCCTACCATGTCATAAACTTCTTTTATCAGCTCTTTCAATGACTTACCAGTAACAGCCATAAATTCGAGGACAAGTAACCCCATCCATATGCCATCACGTTCAGGAATATGACCAGCCGCTGCAATACCACCAGATTCTTCACCACCAACCAGAACGGGTTCTTGGGTCATGATCTCGGCAATGTATTTGAACCCAATCTTAGTCACTTCATAGTCCAGACCGAACATTTCACACATCTTCTTCATCTTATCAGTAACAGAGAAAGTGATGACTACTTTTCCTTCTTTTATACTTTTATATTTGTGTAAATAAAGTAACAGCAGCAAAAGGATATGATGAGAATCAACAAAATTACCATCTCCATCATACATCCCTATGCGATCAGCATCTCCGTCATTGGCAAGTCCACAATCTATTGTATCATCATTTTTAATACACTCAGAAAGTTCACCCAAATTACGATGTATCGGTTCCGGCGCTTGCCCTCTGAAAGAAGGGTTGTGGTCGCAATGTAGCCAGACAGAATCTGGTAACAATCGCTTTACTGCGTTTTGACCGGCTCCATACATAGCATCATAAGCGAGTTTAAACCCGGATTTTTTAATAGTTTCCAGATCAAAATTGTCTTCTACGTGCTTCACATAAAGAGATTCCAGATCGATATAATTGAGTAGTCCGTCTTCATGCATTTTTTCCAGACTAGGTAATTCTATGTCTACGGGATGATCTGGAATGAGTGCTTCTACTTCTGTAATTCCTGCGGGAATAGTAGGACCACCATAGGCAGATTTTAGCTTATAACCATTATAAGAAGGCGGATTGTGACTAGCGGTAATAACCACACCTATATCAGATTTTGTTTTTACGGTTCCGAGAGAAACCATAGGTGTAGATACAAAGCCTTTTGCCAGATGAACTTTGATATTATTCGCACCAAAAACCTGTGTGGCTACCTGAGCAAATAATTCGCCACCAAAACGGCAATCGTGTCCTATGACGACTTTATTTTGCTTATTATTTTTCATCCAGGAGGCTGTTGCCTGTGTTACACGTTTTACATTTTCTACGGTGTAAGTGTCGGCAATAATAGCACGCCAACCATCTGTTCCAAACTTTATCTTAGTCATGTTGTGTTTTTTGTCAGTGAATAGAGAGTCTCTTGAATATTAAGGCAAATGTATTTAAAATAGAAGGGTGAACCAAAAATGCGTTAAAAAACTATCTTTAAGTTTATATGAAATAGGGGAAATTTTAGGAGAATTGTCTTAGAAGCTATTTGTTTGATTTACAAAATATTCACTTCTGGCTTGAGCAATATTTGATATTTGCTATGTACTGCATCCTGAATTTCATACGCCACTCTTAGGATGTCTTCTCCTGCTGCACCACCATGATTGACAAGAACAAGGGCTTGATTGATGTGTGTGCCAGCATTTCCAATACGTTTACCTTTCCAGCCACATTGCTCTATAAGCCAACCGGCAGGTATTTTAGCATAGTTATTGGGCATATCATAACAAAACATATCAGGGTGTTTTGCCTGAAGGACTTCAAATTGAGATTTTAGTAAAACTGGATTTTTGAAAAAACTGCCGGCATTACCGATTTTGGCCGGATCAGGAAGCTTTGAAGACCTTATACTAATGACTGCATCGCTGATAGAACGTATACTGGGAGTATCTATGCCAGTATTTTCCAGTGTTTTTTCAATAGTTCCATAAGAAGTGTTTAGTTGGTGATTGTTTTTGGTCAGTTTGAGGGTAACAGAGGTAATGAAGTACTGGTCTTTAAATTCATTTTTAAATATGCTGCTTCGATAGCCAAACAAACATTCCCGATTTACAAATGTACGAATCGACTTTTCTTGCATATGCACAGCTTCCAGGCTTACAAAAACTTGTTTAAGCTCAACACCATAAGCACCAATGTTTTGGATTGGGGCTGCACCAATAGTTCCAGGGATAAGAGAAAGGTTTTCAATACCACCGTAATCTCGCTCAACAGCCCAGAGTACACATTCGTGCCAGTTTTCTCCAGCACCGAACTTTACGTGGACTTCGTTTTCATCTTCCTGAATAACCTCTTTTCCTGTGAAATTATTCTTAACAACCAGTCCCTGAACATCTTTTGTAAATAATACATTACTACCACCACCTAGTATAAAATCCGGTTTTTGCTTCGATAAGATTTCTGATAACTCATTGATATTGCTTACCTCTGCGTACTGTTCGGCGTATGCATCAATACCAAAAGTATTGAAAGAAAGTAGTGATATGTTTTGCTGGATTGTCATACAATACTTCGTATTGATATTGAGAATGCTCCGCATTCATTTAAAAACTAGTATCATTTGGCTGATAAAAGCAAAAACCAATGCGGAGTATTGTCATATTGAGGTGGAATAAAGGTAATCAGTAAAACCAGAATAAACAAAAAAATAATGTTGTCCGCTTACTTACTGCTACTTTGTTTCTTGCTTTTGTCCTTTCAAAGAAACTGCATATGCTATAGCAATTGCCCCTACAACGAGATAAAAAACAATCGTTTCGGTAGTATTGCCCGGATAGGCTTGTACTTCAAGCCCCATTTGTTCCATAACTGCTGGGAAAATCATTTGACTGGCACCATTTTGAACGATGAATGCCATAAGCAAAATGCTAAAAGCTTTTATGAATGGATAGGTAGGTTTTCCCGCTATTTTCTGCCGAACTGTCAGGTATTTTTTCGCTAAATGGAAGCCCATTATAAAAGCGATGAAAATAAAACAGTACAACAGGGTTAAATACATAGACGTTGACATATAGTTTTTATAGTTGTTTGGTTTTCAGTGTATAAAACACGGGAAGTCAATAGATACTGTAAACCAATTTATTATAAATTTCACCACTAACCCTGATAATTGTCAGGATTAGTGGTGAGTAGTAAAATTAGCTATTCAGCATCATACTTATACAATTCCAATTCTTCTATGGTCTTAATCAATTTGTCGGCATAGCTTGGATCGGTGGCGTAGCCCGCCTTTTTCAAGCCTTTTGCCCAGGATTTATAATCCTTTATGCTGAATTCGTGCAAAGGGCGGTATCGTTTGCCGGATAATAGCTCACTATGCGCCCTGAAACTAAACCATGCAGATTCATAACGGACAAAAAAGTCTTTGTGTGAGTCATCAGAAAAATTGGTGCAATGCCCTTTTTTACACTTTTTAGAAAAGCATTTCATACCAAAGTGATTATTGTGCTTGGTGGCTAACGTGCTGCTCCCTGCATTAGTTTCTACAATGCCTTGTGCAAGCGTAATACTTGCAGGAATACCATATTTTTTCATTTCCGAAATAGCTACCGAAGCAAAGCGCTCTACATATTTTTGCTGACGTTTTAACTTGGCCAATTCTTCTGGAGTCCGTTTTTTAAGGGGAGGTGCCGGAATAGATGTCGGTATTGGCGATAAACTGGAAGCTTGTCCGCCTGGTTTAGGCGGTGCTGATACCAATTGTCCTGAAGCGGTGTTTTCTAAGGGTGTTGCCGTCGGGCTGGCCTTGGCTGCTCCAGTATTGAAATTGAATTGAAAACTGACATCTTTCCGATGCAGTACAACCGCAAACAATACCAGCAGCCCTATCTTAAACCAGGTCTTTCCAAAGAAGTACTTGACCTGCATCAGCCCCTGATTAATGCGTTGTCTCATCTTTTGTTTACTTTAAATTAAAAATAATTGTTTCAATTAACAAGAGCAAATTAAAACAAAATGTTTTAAAATGTAAACAAAAAAGTGAAATTTTTCTCTTTTTTAACTTTTTAAATTAGTTAATAGCTGATTGTCAGGTCTTTAAAATTTTGGGAAAATTACTTAATTTTATCAACTTTCTAATAATTCTCTTACTTTAAATACAGCCTTCAAAGCCCGACAAATATCTTTTTGTTGTTCTTCCGTTAAGCCGACAGAAGAGGGAAGGCTAAAACCTTGTTTTGAAATATAGTCCGTATTGGGATAAGCTCCTGAAGCATACTCTAAATAAGGCGGCATAACATGTAAAGGGAAAAATACAGGACGGGCTTCGATACCGTTTTGCAAGAGCTTTTTAATAACGTCATCCCGGCTTAAACCCGTTTTTTTATCGTTGATCAGAATAGTATAGAGCCAATAAGTATTGCGGACATTATCG
>JAHDFX010000309.1 GCA_020627965.1 Saprospiraceae bacterium
CAATGGGCTTGCCACTGATATTGTCGGTTGTTGGGATTCTGGTTGGAACGATCGGGGAGTAAATTTTGCTAATTTCGGTGAATTACGAGAACTGACAACTATGCCCGGCTGCCTGATAGAAGTAGCTTTTCATGATAATGCAACTGATGCCCAAGCCTTGACAACGCCTGCTTTTCGTGAACTGGCTGCCAGAGGAATTTATCATGGCATTGTCGATTATTTTACCAATAAAGATGGAACAACTGCAGTTTATCTGCCTGAGCAACCCACACATGTCTACGCCAAAAACTCAGCGCCCGGCGAAATTACTGTAAGCTGGCAGGCACCGCCCACAGACTGTGATGCAGGACCGGCTACAGCTTATAAATTATACATGGGAACACATGGACGTGGCTTTGCCAATGGCATTGCTGTAACAGGAACCAGCTATACCGCAACAGGCTTAGACCCCGATGAGACCTACTATTTCCGCATAAGCGCAACGAATGACGGTGGCGAATCTTTTCCTAGTGCAACTGTTGCTGCAAGAACGCCTTCGACGGGAAGTGCTGTGCCATTTCTTATTGTAGATGGCTTTGACCGGATAGATAGGAGTGGAGCAGTTATTAAAACTTCCAGTTCTCAATTGACTGATCTACGCCGTCTGTTTTTGGAAAAAATGAACAACTATGACTACATGGTCGATCATGCCAAAGCACTGGAAAGCTGCAATGTTAGTTTTGATGGAGCAGCCAATGAAGCCGTGATTTCAGGTGAGGTTATACTGGGTAATTATGGTGGTGTTGATTGGTATACAGGAGAAGAGTCAACCATCAGTAATTCATTTGATGCTACAGAACGCAGCTTATTGCAAACTTATCTGGATAATGGAGGTAACCTAATCGTATCAGGTGCAGAAATAGGTTGGGATATTGGTCGTTCAGCCTCTCCCAATGATGACCTGGCTTTTTATAATAATTATTTCAAAGCAACTTACGTAGGTGATGATGCAGGAACTTACAATATCGCTGGTGTAAATGGTGGTATTTTTGGCACTATAACGGGCTCTTTTGATGATAATACAAATGGATATTTCGATGCAGAGTATCCCGACCGAATAGCTGCTACCGGAGGTTCGTCTATTGCATTAAACTATAATGGTGGCACTAATGACGGTGCAGCCGTAGCTTATAAAGGCAATGATTTTGGAGTAGTATATTTTGCTTTCCCACTGGAAACGACGGATGCTGCTACACGTAACACGCTGATGTGCAATGCAGTAGATTTCCTCGATACAGGAATTGTCCCGCCTGCCCCTTGCTATAATTCAGTAGCGATTACCTGCGGAGAACTTTATTCTGCTCCCGCTTCAACTGATCCTTCACAGATTGACACTTATGGCTGTAATAGCTGGACAGAGACAGGGCCAGAGCGTTTTCATGAGATTATACCCGCTACAGATGGTGAATTAACGGCTACTCTTTCCAATTTTACTGGCGATCTGGATGTATATATTCTAGCCAGTTGTAATCCTGATGATTGCGTGGGTACTGTTTTTTCTTCTTCTGCTACTTACGCCGATGCTATAGCCGGACAAACCTATTATATCGTTGTAGATGCTGATGATGGTAGTGGAAGTGGATATGATTTACTGGTTGAATGTCCTGAAAATACTTGTCAGCCTGTATTGTCTTTAAATGTTCCCGTTCCTAATGGGACTTATGCAGCTTCTGTAGAAGTAAATTGTGATACCACAGTTAGAAGTAATGCGGGAGTAAGTTTCCGGGCTGGAACTATCATCAAATTGGAAGATGGATTCTATACACCAATAGATACAGATTTTGAGGCAGTTATTGATACCTGTCAGTAAAGAGACCGCCTTCGGCTGAGAGAGGAGAGAGGAGAGACCGTGCCTTACGGCACTGAGAGAAAAGAGATCATTTTATTGAGAGAACGCTTCGCTGAGAGATGACAGAGCGATCCTAGAGGGTGGGTTGGTGAACCCTACATTTTTACCAAAACAGTCTATCTTCTCTCAGTGAGCCGATAGCTATCGGCTTGCGAACGGTCTCTCCTCTCTCAGCCGAAGGCGGTCTTAAAAATAAAAGCCCCGGAAAAAATACCGAGGCTTAAAAAAACTCTCTGAAAGAGAGAAAAAAAGAAGCGTAAGATAGTTGTTTTTTAATGATATTGCCAATAAACGTATTTAGCTAATTGGTATTATTATTAAAAATAGTTAGATTTGACAACGGCTGAACGTTAATAACCGTTTATACACTATGAAGACTAAACTCAAACATATATTCTTATTCATTTTATTGACTTGCCCTTTTGTATCAACAGCTACGCATATTGTAGGCGGGGAAATGAATTATGAATGTTTGGGAAACGACCAATACCGGATCAGCTTACAGATTTTTCGGGATTGTGAAACAGGGGTGCCTTATTTCGACGAACCGGCTTCTATTGGCGTGTTTGATGAAAATGATACTTTACTTTATGACTTACGTGTGTGGCCAATGGGAGATGACACATTGGACCCAACCTTACAAAACCCTTGCTTAGTGGTTCCGCCTAGTGTTTGTTATCATACGACTCGCTATGATACTATTGTCACCCTGCCTTTTATACAGGGCGGCTATCAATTAGCCTATCAGCGTTGTTGCCGGAATCAGAGTATTTTAAATATTGTAACTCCGCTTGAAACGGGAGCAACTTATTACAGCTATATTTCTGATGAAGCTCTCTTGGGCTGTAATAGCAGTGCTTATTTTAATGATTGGCCACCTTTTTACATTTGTGCTAATTTTCCCTTTGAATTTGAGCATTTTGCTATTGACGTAGATGGAGATTCCATTGCCTACGAAATGTGCGCACCCTTTGAAGGAGCTACTTTCAATATACCACGTCCGCAGCCGCCCAATCCGCCGCCTTATGATTCAGTAGTTTGGGTAGACCCGCCTTATAATACACAAAACATGCTCAATGGCATGGCAAGTTTTCCTAATGACTTCCTGCAAATTGATAGTGAAACCGGCTTTCTTACTGCCCTTCCGAATACAATAGGACAATTCGTAGTTGGTATTTGCGCAAAAGAATATCGTGATGGACTATTGATTTCTACTACTAGACGTGATTTCCAGTTTAATGTCGGAACCTGTGGTTTGGAGGTCGTATCTTCTTTCTTCACACCGGAAGTTCAATGCAATAGCACATTGGATGTATTCTTCGATAACCAAAGTATTGGTTCTAATGATTATTTCTGGGACTTTGGTGATTTGAGTGCGACCAATGATACCTCATCATTATTCGCACCGACGTACAGTTATCCAGATACGGGAACTTATGAAATTACGCTAATTGTAGGCGGTGGAGGCATGGCTTGTACAGATACTTTTACCAGGGATATTAATTTGCAATATGAATCATTAGACGTCAGTTTTGATGTAGAATATAATAGCTGTCAAGATACGTTATTAATTGATTTTATTGATATTTCAACGGATTCAGTCAGCTCAATAGTCGAATGGAATTGGGAGTTTGGTAATGGCGTAACGTCCACAGAACAATTTCCAACGATTGCCTATGATTCGTCTGGAACATATACCATTTATCTGGATGTAGTAGCTGCAAATGGTTGTGTAGGAGCAGATTCAGCAGAAGTGTCTTTTGGTATTCCATACATAGAATTGCCCGAATTTGCACCGATCTGTGAAGGCGAAACCTCCGTAGAGCTCAATCCCGACGGAAATCCGAATTTCTTTTATCAATGGACACCTACCACAGGACTAGACGATCCCAATAGTCCAAATCCGACTGCCACACCGACACAGACAACAACTTATACAGGCTTTGCTTCTGTTTATAATAATTTCGATACTTGTACAGTCAGCGAATCAGTAACAGTAGTCATTCCGCCAGAAGTGACCGTAGATGCCGGAGTAGACGGTACGACCTGTGATTTCACCTATACGCTTAATGCAACAGGCAATAATGCTGTAGAGTTTTTCTGGTCTGAAAGCCCGGATTTTGATGTTATTTTAAACCCGGCAGGCACCAGTTCGACAATGGTGACACCAGATGAAAATGGTACAACGTACTATGTAGAAGCTTTCGATCAATATGGCTGTTCGGCTATTGACGAAGTTATTATTAGCAGTTCCGCAGTCGATATAGAAGCAGGCGATTTTCAGCAAATTTGCAATGGGAATTCAGTCATACTGGAAGTCAGTAATCTCAATCCTAATCAGGAATTGACTTATCAATGGTCACCAAGTTCTTCCATTCTCAGTGGAGCAAATACTGCCAGCCCGGAAGTCGCGCCAGCTACAACGACGACCTACACCGTCACAGCCACCAACAGTTTCGGCTGTACAGCAACTGCTGAATCCATAGTCTCTGTATCTACAGTAGCACCGACCTTGAGTGTCTTAGCTGCTCCAGATACCATTTATCCGGGAGAAACGGTACAGTTAGTTGCCACTAGTGATCCTGATTATATTTATGAATGGACACCAGCCGACTGGCTCAGCGCAACTGATATTTTCGACCCACAGGCAACACCACCCGAAACTATTACGTATGATCTACTGATCAGAGATGAGTTTGGTTGTATCAACACAGATTCCGTCACGATATATGTCCGTCGCTTTGTCTGCGATGATCCTTATATTTTTGTTCCCAATGCCTTTACGCCTAACGACGATGGCAGAAATGACATTCTATATGTCCGTGCCAATGCCGTAACGGATGTCTATTTCGTTGTTTATAGTCGCTGGGGCGAACAAATGTTTGAAACTCAAAGCCTCGATGTCGGTTGGGATGGAACCTTTAAAGGTAAAAAACTCAGCCCGGATGTGTATGGTTATTATTTGAAAGTCAGATGTTTGAATAATGAAGAGTACATAAAAAAAGGGAATGTAACGTTAATTAGGTAGTTAGAGGTCGATAGTCGATGGTCCATAGTCCATGGTTGTTTTTTGTATTGATAAGTATTACAAAATAGTATGGCATTTAAATTTGAAGAGTTAAAAGTTTGGCAGAAGGCTGTTGAATTTACGAGTGATATGCATGATCTAACAAAGACATTTCCAAAAGATGAAATGTATATACTGACCTCACAAATAAAGAGAGCTGCTGATTCAATTGCTCTTAATATTGCAGAAGGTTCTACCGGACAGTCAAATAGTGAGTTTTCTAAATTTTTGGGTTATGCTATCCGTTCAGGAATAGAGGTTGTATCTTGTTTATACATAGGCAGAAAAAGAGGATTAATTTCTGAAAAGGATTTTGATTGGTATTACAAAGAGTTAACATCAATAATAAAGATGACACAAGCATTAAGAAATTCTGTGGATAAGCAGCGTCGGTAGTTGATAAGTTGTTGATAGTCGATAGTCCATAGAAATTTCGAGTGCCTTTGGCACTCGACCATCGACCATCGACCATCGACCATCGACCATCGA
>JAHDFX010000052.1:0-20714 GCA_020627965.1 Saprospiraceae bacterium
CAAATTTGTTCTTCCTCTACGATTGATTAACTTTGCAAAACTGGTCCCGTAGTTCAATTGGATAGAATACCAGATTCCGGTTCTGGAGGTTACAGGTTCGAACCCTGTCGGGATCACAAAAAAGAGACTGCCAGAAACTTTAAGTAAAATAGAAATTTTTGGTGGTTCATAGTCCGCAGTCGATGGTCGATAGTTGTTTTTAAAGTCTTAAAGTCACCCTAGTTCGCATTTTGCAAAGCAAAATGATTATACTTATAGAGCAACTATGGACTATCAACCATGGACTATGGACGTTAAACTCACCCGGCTCCCTGCCCTCTTCGACGATCAAAACCAATTGACTTCTTCGTGTAGATCAGATCTGCTTCCTTATCGAAAGACATCATGTTTACATCATCAACTGTGATGGTTTTGATGACTTTGGCAGTGCGTTGTCGCTTGGTCAATTGAGATAATCGAAGGTTTTGATTTTTGATCACTTCTGTCACTATACCTCTTACTGTACGGGCATTACCAAAATATTTATCTCTTAGATCAAACTGAAGCGTCAGGTATTCTCTCAGGCGGTCATCTGCCTTTTTATCTGGCAGTACACCTTCTTCCTCAAACATCATTAGGGCAATCTCGTGCAACTCTTCCGGTGAATAATCATCGAACTTGAGGACTTTATCGAATCGGGAGCGCAAGCCTGGATTTGCTTTTAGGAAGGCATCCATGTTTTCTGGATAACCAGCAACAAAAACGAAGAATTCTCCACGCTTATCCTCCATTCTTTTCAGTAAAGCCTGAATAGCCTCACCTCCAAAATCATTGGGCATAGCGCCACCATAACCGCCTTGTCCGAGCGCATAGGCTTCGTCGATAAACAGGACACCGCCCATCGCTTGATCTATCTTTTCGGCTGTTTTTAAGGCAGTCTGCCCAACATAACCTGCTACTAAGCCCTGACGATCCGTTTCTACCATGTGTCCACGTTCCAATACGCCTAATGCTTTGTATATTTTTGTAAGAATACGGGCGACTGTCGTTTTTCCTGTTCCCGGATTACCGACGAATACGGTATGCAGGAAAAATTTATTCAGTACATTTCTACTCGTTTCACGATAATAACGAACCAGTTGCACCAATTCTTCTATCTGTTTTTTGACATTCTCCATACCGATAAGATCTTCCAGTTCCTTCATGGCGTCTTTTAATAGCGCTTCATCTATCGGGATAACTGGTAAGCGTTTAATCGGCTTCACTTTTATTTGCTCAACATCTATCATTTCTATTGTGGAGAGCTCATTATAATTTAAAGACCTTGGGTTTTCCTGTGCCATGACACGAAGCCCCAGGCTGACTTTAGCTTGTTCTATGATGTCGTATACAAAGCGAGCATTGCCAAAAGAGCGATCTCTGCCTCTGAAAGCCTCCGTAATTAACTCGTCGATTCGGTCTTTAGCCGGAACTGAGAGGGTGACATTCTTTTTCTGACAGGCATAATCAGCTATTTGAATAAGCTCTTGCGGCAGATAGTCGCTGAAGGTGAAGTATATTTTAAAACGGGATTTCAAACCGGGATTAGAAGCGAGGAAATGTTGCATTTCTTTAGGATAACCAGCCACTATGACTGCCATATCTCCTTCTCCATCCGACATTTCTTTGACCAGTATTTCTATGACTTCCCGACCGAAATCTTTGCTATCGTCATTGCTTCTGGCTAATGAGTAGGCTTCGTCAATAAACAAGACTCCTCCCCTCGCCTTTTCTATCGCTTCTTTTACCTTAGGTGCCGTTTGTCCGATGTATTCGCCTATTAGATCGACTCTGTCTACTTCGTGTACATGGCCTCTGGTGAGTAAGCCCATTTTTCGGTATAGCTTACCCATCATTTTGGCGACTGTCGTTTTTCCTGTCCCAGGATTACCTATAAAGACAGAGTGTATATTGATTTCTTCATTTTCTTCAAAGCCTTTCTCTTTTCTTAACTGTAAGAATTGGAGATATTGTGCATGCTCGCGTACCTGACGTTTGATGTCGCCAAGTCCGATTAAACCATCAAGGTCTACCATAACATCCTCAAAAGTTTCTTGCTCATTCTCTTCAGAAGCTAGTTGTGTCAGGGTTTGTCTTTCTGGGAGTAGTACGCCAGCCATTCCTTTTTCGTGCTCGTCTCTAATGACAAAGGGGACGGTGGCTAAAATTCGATCCATCACTATAATATCTATCAGATAACCGCCTTTTCTCCAGGAACCTTTTACACTAGACCCCCATTTGGCAATTATTGTGATGACTTCATCCTTTTTTTCTATTTTTTGCAGATGCAAATATTCATCTTTTAGCTCCCTGGCTTCATTGAATAATTTCAGAAAAGCCTCTAAATGCCAGGTTTTCCCGAATAATTGATTTTCTAATATTAGTTCAATACAGACATAACGTGTCAGTTCCTGACTAAAAGCATTATAATAAATTCTTTGATTTTTGGAGACTTCCTGCGTGGTTCCTTCAAATAATTTGACTGATTTTACAGAAAGGTAAGACGTTTTTTCTTCGATTTCTTTACCGCTGTCTTCTACGTAGAAATTTTTGGTGCGAATCTTTTCATCTCCAACCCATACTTCCCAATAATAGGTACCTTTTTTCCAGAAGGCTCCGGCTTTTTTGTTTCCCCAGCCTTCTCTCACATACACTAGATGATCGTGCTTACTAACTTTGCGCTTTATGGGCAGTGAACATATCTCTTTTATCCCACTTCGCTTACTTGAAAAGCATTTTAAAGTGACGGATATTTCCCATTCTTCAAGATCAAAAAGTTTGTTATAAAATGAAAATTCAGCGTAGACATAAGTACAGTCGTACCGTTCAAAAACCTGACGATAACGTTTTTTATTGCCAGCAAGCCATTCTGTCGAGGAATAGATTTTTAAATCTTTGAATTTATAATTTTCTGTATTGTTCAATGTTTAGTTCTTATATTTTATGACTCAGATATTAGTAATGCAAGCATTAAGACGGTTAATCTAATTGCAAGATACATTTATTTATATCTTAATCCTAATCAATTTTAAGTACTCTTATCCTTTAACGTGGCATCTTGAAAAAGGGTTCGATTTTTTGTTTTCAATATTTTTATGCTTAAATCGTTCTCAGCAATGCGAAAAAAGACTATTTTAGCGTGTTCAAAAAACCACTAAAGGCTTCAATGAGTCAAATTCCTATAAATCTTCCAGTATTGGTACAGCAATATGAGCTAGAAGGTAAATTACAATATTACCTGCGCCCTCTGTTTGTGCCACACCCTGTAATTACTCATCTCCGTTTCGAACGGGCAATCTCTAAACTAAAAACAGAGATCAAGAGAAATCTGAGAGGAGCAGTGCTTGATCGTACATCTATGAATGATGTACTATGGTATACCTTTAATCCTGAATATACCTTTAATACTTACCATATTGAATTTTCAACTGGCAAGCAATACGTCAAAGGGCTTTTTTCGGCTGTTTTTTTTGACTTAAAGGATATTCGTTTTGTAATACTTCCCGGCTTTGCTAATTATACCTTTATGGCTCAAAAAGATGCCAAAGGGAAATACAGGATGCAGGAGGAGGTAGAACAAGCAATCAGGAAATACATAAAAATCTTAAAAAATAATCAGCAGACATTTGAGGTAGACCGGTTTGTGGCTACAAAAGGAGAATTTGTTACAGAGATTGATCTTACGATACATGTAGATTATGAAGGCTTTCCATTTGAACAGGATCCTTTTGGCTTTTTCTTCTCCGGGATGGGGAATAATACGGAATTCAATGGCAGCGTAGAGGTAACGAAAGTAGGTTATGATCTCAATGCTGCTTATCCTGCCGAGTTGAAACGGGCTTATTATCAGGAGGATATTGTGAAGCGCTTATCGCAGATCATTTATCAGGAAGAAAATACACCCTTGGTTATCATAGGGCGCGAAGGCGTTGGCAAACACAGTGTCGTACATGAGTCTGTTTGGCGTTACATAGATGCCAGTTCGCATAAAAACCTTGAAAGACTATCTAAGATATGGCATATTGATCCGACTCGTATTATAGCAGGTATGAGCATTGTAGGGCAATGGCAAAAGCGTTTTGAAGCCATTTTGCAATATTTAATTAAGAAAAAAAATCGAAAAAGCGTTTCGCACAAAATGCTGATCGATAATGTAGTGGCTATGCTTCGTATAGGCAAATCCTCTCAAAACGACATGACTTTAAGTGACGTTTTGAAGCCATATCTTGAAAAGCGCTTATTGCAGGTTATTATTATTGCAACACCGGAAGAGTGGAAGATTCTCCAGGATAAAGATCGGCGTTTTGCTGATTTATTTCAGGTTGTGCGTATGCAGGAGCCCAATGAAAATGCCGCAGCCAGAATGGTCAACAGGCAAAGAATGAACCTCGAACTGGAACATAATTGTATCATCTCTACACAGGCATTGGCGCAGTTATTTACCTTACATCGCAATTATATGCGCCAGCAAGCGCTGCCTGGTAGTGTGATGAAAATGTTGCATAGACTATCCGTAAGGTATAAATTTGCTAACATTGATGTACCTCAAGTTCGGGAGACTTTCGAGGAAGAAAGCGGTTTGCAATGGGAAGTATTTGATGAAACTTATACTTTCGATAAAAATGAAGTACATGATGCCATATCTGCCAATTTAGTTGGGCAGCCCGATGCTGTTCGATGCCTTTCTGAAACCATTCATTTAATAAAAGCAAAACTGAATACACCAGGGAAACCTCTGGGTTCTTTTTTGTTTATTGGTCCTACTGGAGTTGGTAAAACGCAGGCAGCTAAAGTGCTTTGCGAATACTTGATGGGCAGTGAAGAGCATTTGATGCGTTTTGATATGAATGAGTATATAGATCAGTATGCTGTTCAAAGGCTCATTGGGGATGCTAATCGCCCTGAAGGACAATTAACGGGCAGGATAAGGCATCAGCCTTTTGGTGTTTTATTATTAGATGAAATTGAGAAAGCTCATTCCAGCGTACACGATCTGTTGCTGCAAGTTCTGGATGACGGACGTCTGACAGACAGTCTTGGACGAACAACTGATTTTAATAACGTTATTATTATCATGACCTCGAATGTAGGTGCCAGAGATGTGTCTTCCACAGTAGGTTTTGATACCAGTAGTCGAGATGAAGGAGCTGTTTACAGGGCGGCTGTTGAGAAGCATTTTCGCCCTGAATTTGTAAACAGAATCGACCGTATAGTTATATTCAATCCTTTGCAATTAGCGCATATTCAAAATATTGCCAAGCTACAAATTAAAGAACTTTTAAGCCGGGATGGTTTTGTTCGCCGTACTACGATTCTTAATATTGCGCCAGATGCTCTTGACTGGGTTGCCCGACGTGGTTTTGATGAGCGAATGGGTGGCAGGGCTTTGAAACGCCAGATCGAAAGAGACCTGACCGCTTTGTCTGCCGAGCAACTTATTGGAATGTACAGCGAAGGACCTATTATTTTTGATATAGATTTCAAAGATGGCAGGTTGCATCCAAATGTCACGCCATTAGATTTTATTGAGCCTTTGACTGATGATTGGCTGATTCGTCCTCCCAACAGCAAGCAATTTAAGTCTTTTTATAAAGTGCTTAAGAAAAGACTAGACAGGCTTAGGGATGATATAGCTGATTATGAGGATGAAAGCAATGCACTGGTTTCTATTGATGATGGAAATTGGCAGTTGTTTCATTATAAAAACCAAATACAAGAACTCAGAGAACAATTAGATAAGCAAATTTTAGGCTACGGACATGATATTTATGAGGATTCACCTGTCAAAACACTTCGGGTTAAACGTGCGGGTATTTCGAGCATTGTCACTCGTGAAGATGCAGCAGGAGCCAAGGAACGTAATCAGTTAAAAGACCGCTTTTTCCAAAAAGATGGTATAGATGAGCTTAGAGATTCTTTTACTTATGGTGAGGCACATTTTGATAAAATGCAAACCCGCTATCTAAATGACCTGATTACGCTCGAACTACTGGAACTCAGTGGTGATGCCATGATGGATGAAGAACTGGATAAAATAATTATTGGTATTCAGTCTTGTATAGCAGGTGTAGGAGATGCTGAAGTCAAGTTTTTAATGGATTTATATGAGCGTTTACTGAAGGGTTTAGACATTTCTTACAAACGCAACAACAGTACACACGAATTGGTTATAGAAGGTTATGCAGTAAAGCGTATACTAGAGCAAGAAGCGGGTATTCATTTGTTTCATCGTCCGCATAAAAATCCTTTGCCTGTTCGACTTAGCATTAGAGATCAGGAGGGTAATCCGGCTCCTGTAATCCGGCCTTTGGTTATTCGTCTTTACGATCAATTGAAAATGATCAGCGATATTAGAACGGGCTTTTCTAATAATGGAGACATTTCACTGGCAGAATTTAAGCTATTTATATACGGAGGAATACGAGAGGGTTTTAAAACTCTACATCATCAACAATAACTACTTTTCCTTCGTCTTTTAAATTCATAGTAGGTTTCCCCTGATACATGGATATTTTTCCTGTAATACAGACTTTTTTGCCCAATAGAAACGCTTCTGGGGCATAGCTGAAATTACTTCGATTGTCTTTCCAAATGGATGCACTAAAAATCTGATTAGGGAACTTTTTGTCTAAATTAAGAAAAGTAGCGCCTGATTTTTTACTGAGTTTAGTCGCTACTACCGTCCCACACACCGTAATCGTTTCTCCTTCATACAAGCGAGCCTGAACCGTATTAAATAAGCCTTTCGGCAATGGTGGTTTCATAGGGGTTACATCAGGAATGACTGTATCGTCTTCTGATGTCCAGGCTTTGTAGCTGTAACTTTTTTCCCATGAATCAGGCATATTAGGAAAAAAATCAATGCCTGTTAAAGCTTCTATACTATCAACCGGAACAGCATAGCTTTGCAGCGGATACGTACAGTCTTTATTGGGCAATAAGAAACCTATCGTTCTCTGTTCTGATTCGTCCAGGGCTACTTTGTAATACCATTTAGGAATACTGACTTTACTTTCTCCTATTGTTCCGAGTCCTTTCTCTAATATCCCCCCGGCAACTACGTGTACTTGTTTACCTCTTGTAATTACATAATCTCTTATAAATCCTTCCAACTCTGCCCAGCGTTCCCGATTGAGCTCGGCTAATTGTGGGCTCATATTAGAATACAAATAAGATTCACTGATGCCGGCTGCGGTCCAGCGAAAATCGGCTGATGGCGCGATATGCCCCCTATCGTAGCCACTAAACCAGTAATCGTTCAATGTGGCTGAACCGGAACTTATCTTATCATCTTCCCGGAAATCATTCGTTCTGTTCAAATTGCCAAGTGTTACAGCCGGAATTATGATATGTGCCACCCATCTTGCCTGCTCATGTTCTTCATCATAACACAAAGCTAATGCCTGATGCTTAATGACCTCGCACCCTGAGTTACATTTAGGCAGCCCGGCTGTTGCCAAGTCCTCCTGCACTTTAGTCAAGCGGAGCTTTTCTAATTTATTTTTAAGGTTTTGCTCTTGTTTTAGTAAAGTTTCTAATTCCTGCTCTGCTTTATTGATTTGCTGGGCAGTATTTTGTGCAAAAACAGAGATATTACACATTGCAAACAATACAAAAGTATAGATATAAATGCATTTCATGGACGTGTACATTATTTTTACAAAAATAACAAAAGCGCTATTTATCTAGTAAGATATGGCAAAAGGCTTACCAAACTTAATTTTCAATTTACATTGAACCTTTCTTAATGTTAAAGTTGTTTAAAAATGGCTTATATTTATGCCTGTTAAATAAAGGTAAGCCTTAAATAACTAATTGCCAACTTGACACGTTCCTAACTAAAAAAAACTACACACTATGAATGAATCATTAAAATACCTGTGGGAAGAATACAGAAAATGGGCGTATACGTCTAGAAAAATTAAAGGTAGTATAAGCATGTGGCGAGGTATGCTACTCGCTGCAATAATAGGTAGTGCAATATTTACTATTCTAGGCGAATTAGTTAACTCAGAGGTCATAAAAACAGCATCTAAGGATGATGTACGCCAAGTGTTTAACATAATGAGTGCCTTATGTATTGGCGCAGCAACGCTAATTGGAAGAGATATGTTGTCGGGTAAAAGAGAAGAAAAGTGGTATAAAGCCCGCTCTCTCGCCGAAGCCTATAAGTCTGAATCCTATCTTTTTGCTATTAAAGCTCAGCCTTATAACCAAGGAGATAGGAACAAAACAGTTATTCAGAGAATTAAAAATCTAAGTGACAAAACCAAAAAGGCGGAGCAGCTAGTGCCAGAAAAGATGGATACAAGTAAGATGCCACCTCCCGATCTCTCTTATGTTGATTATCTGAAAAACCGAGTGGAAAATCAGAGAGAAGGTTATTATCTAAAAAAAGTGGTTGAGTATCAGAAAAAATCAGGTAGAGCTAAGTTCTTTAGTACCTTACTTGGAGGAATTGGGATAAGTTTATCAGGTCTTGCTGCTCTTGGCGGTCAATTTAGTCATCTTGCTATATGGGTGACACTCGTGACAACTATATCGGGCGCAGTTGCTGCCTTTTATGCGGCTAGTCGTTATCAATACCTGATTTTATCTTATCGCTCAGTTGCTGATCGCCTTAAAACCTTACAATTAGAACCCGCCGAGAACCAAGCTCAAAAACTTGACCTCGTTTACCGTTTCGAGCAAGCTATTATCACTGAAAACAATGGCTGGATGACAGAGTTTATGGATTCCGTAGAAGAAAGAGAAAGGCAACATTCATAATCTTAGAGCATGACAACAACGCATTATATTATAATTATTTTTTCTCTGGTTCTGGTAGCAGCCTGTTCTCCAAAGGCAGCCACTAAGGTCAGCACAACTCCGCCAGAAGAAGTAAAAGTAGAAAAGCCCCGACCAGTAGAACCTCCCAAAACGGGTGCTTTTGAGAAAGACTTAAAACCAGTAGAACCTGTTTTAATTGTATCGTTAAAACGCGATCCTTGTTATGGTAAATGTCAGGCTTTTGAATTGAAATTATATGATGATGGAATTGTTAAGTATAATGGTATGTCACATGTTGAAAAACGAGGTTATTACTCTGCATACATTGGAAAAACAGCGATTGTGAATATTCAGGATAAAGCGGAGGAAATTGGCTTTTTCATATTGGCAAGTCAATATCCCGCCCCTGGCACACCACAGCTATACGATATTCCACAAAGTACGACATACGTAAAAACTGGTTCTCTTGAACATATGGTTAAAAACCGGCACGACAGCCCGCCTGCACTCTACAAGTTTGAGCAATACATAGAAGAACAGCTTATGAATGTGAATTGGAAACCTATTCCCAGAGAAGAATTTTAGGTAGTATTCGCCTTGCGACTATACCCTACATTACTCGAACACCTCTGAATTTTAAACTGCGTACCGAAGTCCCTACAGTGCTAATCGAGCCAATAAGCCTGACTCCCCTCTTCTGACTTGCGGACTTCCAAAATATTCGGAAAATGGTCTTTTATCGTATCAATATGTGAGACAATATAGATTTGCCGGTATTGTTCTTTCAATAAGTCTAATGCCAGCATAATATCTTGCCTGCGTTCTTCATCCTGACTACCAAAAATCTCATCAAAACCCAGAAAACCCTGAGCGCTTTCAGATCCCGAAAGCTGTGTAATTGCCTTACTGATACCAATACGTAAACATAAATTCGCCAGGTCTACCTCCCCGCCTGAAAAACGGTCTATCGGGTAATATTTACCATTATCCAGAATGAAGAACTCAAAATTATCATTGATGTCTATATCTTCATAACGCCCTTTTGTAATCTGATTGAATAGTTGACCGGCAGACCGAGCTATAGTGGGGCGAACCTGAGTCAGGATATACTTTTTAAATTTTTCAAAGAGTCCACTCAATACTTCCAGTTCCTCAAATTCATTTCTGAGTGTTTCAATATTCAAGCGAACTTTTTCATGACTTTTGATCTGTTCATCTATTCGGGCAATATTGACTTCTATAGTCTTTAATTGGTTTTGCTGTTCTTCCAGCTTATTTCTGATGGCGTCTCGCTCTTTTTCAGCTTTATCTCTTTTTTTCCTGGTACTTTCATATTCAGATACAGAGAATTTAAGATTTGTTCTGATTTTGTTTGTATCAATAACAAACTTATGTCCCTTTTCTATTCGTTCTTCTATATTACTCCGTTCTTTCATCAAATCAGGGAGTTGATTCAATCGAACTAAATTGTCTTTGTAAGCTTGGTAAGTCGGCTTAAATGCTGCTATTTCCTGCTTGATTTTTTCGTATGTCGCTGGCTGGAAATCAATTTTACCCAGGTTTTTTATTTTGTCTTTTAATGTGTTTTGCTCGTTTTTTAACCGATTAGACTCCTGTTCAACCTCTTTTAAACGGCGAGTTTTTTCTTGCAGACGAGTAAGTTCGTTGCTTAATTTGTTTTGTTTTGTTTGCTTTTCTTTTTGTTCTTTTTGAACACCTTCCAGTTCTTTTTCGGATTTACTGATCTTAGCTTGTAGTGCCTCTAATTCTTGTTTTTGATAATCAGCTATTTCCTGATTAAGTTTATTCAGCGTAGCATCATAACTTTTCACCAATGGCTGTAGGCAAGTAGGACAATCAGCATCTTTGCCCAAGGCTGATATGGTTTTTATCTGAGATTCCCGGTCCTTTATTTTACCTTGTATAGCGCCAATAGACTGGCGCAATTCAGCTATATTGACATTCAGTTGTTTTTCTTTCTTTTTAAATTGCTCAATAGTCGTTTTAATTTTTTCAAAATCTAGCTTCAAGTCTTCGACAGGTGCTAATTCTTTCGTGATAAGCTGAATTTCCTGCTGATATTTTTGCTCATCCTGCCTGAGTGCATCCAGTCGCTCCTGCCATTTCCCCTTGAGGTCAAATTGTTCCTTAGCCTTTTCCAATTGTTCCCGCTGGGCTTTCTTTTGTTCAAATTCGGCAATTTGAGGCTCTTGTTTATCAATTTGTTCTTTGATTTCTTTTAAAGCTTGTTGCTTTAGTTGGTTTTCTTTGACATTATTTTGGAGTAATTCTATGAGATCTGCTGCACTTTTTAGCTTATTTGCAAGGTCTTTATCATCATTGAATAATTTATTCTGAATATCGTATTGCTGCTTGTTTTCCTGGTACAGTTTGTTTTGTTCTTCAAAGGCTTTTTTAAATTTTTCTACGTCAGTTTTAAATTGTTTTGAAGTCTTGTTGGCACTACTTAATTCTTCTTGCTTGGCTTTCAGCTCATTTACATCAAGCAATGAAGATTCCTGTACTTCTATTTTTGATCGCCGATCATTTCTATCCTGTCTAACCCATTTTTGTATCGTATCCAGCCTTTCCAGACCCAGCATATTCCTAATCATCTTCAATCGCTCTTCCCTACTGAGTTTTGATATTTCGCTCAATTCTTTCTGACCGGAGAAAATGGATTTACGGAAAGTTTTCATGTCCATGCCCAATAAGCGGGTAATTTCTTCATTGACCGGACTTGTTTTTCCTGTTGGCGTAATGAGGTTGTCATGTGCATCATACAAAAAAGCTTTAGGCGTCAAACGTTTACCTTTGAACTCCCTGACTACACGGTAGTTATCCTGTCCTAATTGAAATTGCAATTCAACCAAGACTTCTGTTCCTTCTTCTGCCCAACTTGTTCGGATATGATCGTTGGTAATTTCAAAATAACCATATAAAGCTAATAGAATCGCTTCAAAAACGGAAGATTTCCCTGCTCCATTTCGACCCGCAATACCTACTAATCCGCCACGAAACTCTATTGTTTCATCGACATACTGTTTGAAATTTTTCAGTTTTAATAGGTGTAAAATCATCTGTTTTTCCTTGTGTATTGTGCTTTGAGTAAGCTCTCCAAAATCTATTTTGTATTGTATCGGTCAAAATAATGTCCAATTCGCTCTGTCAACCGGCCTACTTTATCTTTATCCTCTATTTCTTTTTCAATGAAATCAGTCATATGGTGACTAAGATTAATGCTCTGCAACTCATCGGCATGAACAATTTCTTCTTCATCTTTTACAAATTTCCTGCTTAGATTAATATGCACACAACCTGGCAATAAGCCCATCAAAGTCCGACGGGAAAGTAATAATGATTGTCCCGATTTAATTTGCTTGAAATGAATGCTTAGTAAGGCTTCCTCTAGCTTATGAGTATCCGCAAAAGTCAGTAATTCTTCTTTGATTTGTTCTACTGTCTGACCTTTACAGTCTATTTCTATATAGTGCCATGCACGTGTTGGGATGGGATGACGAACAGGCTCGACAGGTTTGTTTTTTTTCAATTCAAAGGTTAAAAACACTTTTTCTTCTCTGGCTTCATTATGGCTCATGCGCTCAGTAGACCCGCAATACCAAGCGTGTTTGAGTGATTTAATATGTTGGAAATTATGCCAATGCCCCAATGCAATATAATCGAATTCTGTCAAGGGACTGAGTTCTTCATCTTCTAATATCAACTCGCCATATTCTTTCATCATGAATTTATTGCCAACAGAAGTATGTAGCAGAATAATATTAAATTTCCCTTTTATAGCTTGGGCTTTTCCCAATTCTTTTGCTAACTTTTTTTCATCATTAATGTGCGGAATACCATGAACGACCAAATCTCCAAATTCAAATTTATCATAGTGTTGTTCAAAAATAGAATATACCCCATCAATCGTGTTAAAAGCCTTCAATATCGGACTGGTATAGACCGTTCTGGGCGTTTCATGGTTACCTGCAATAATAACGATGGGAATATTTTCTCTGGATAATCGTTTTAATTGTTCAAGGGCAAATATCATGGGGCGATTGGGCGGGGAAGGACGATGGAAAAAATCACCGGAATGTATGACAATATCCGGCTTTAATTCCAGAGCTTTGTCGATAACATATTCAAAAGCCTGATAGAAATCCTGCTCTCTTAGATTGATGCCATTTGGCCCGATCTTATCTAGTTCATTATAACCAAGATGTGTGTCTGAAAAATGTAGGACTCTCATGGTTTATTACTATCGTATTAATCACATCGTACCAGCGCCTTTAGTCGCCCTTCGTCTTAAGGTGGGCAGCTAAAGTGCCAGTACATTGAAAATAAATACGAAAGTATTCAATTATCTTTACACAATGAAATACGTCATTTCTTTTTTATCGATTCTTCTTCTGTCAATGGCTCCGCTACAAGCTCAGTCTTACGAGTTAAGCGGACAGGTGATTGATGCTAAAACCAAAGAAAATCTGGCTTTTGTAAATATTATCATCAATGGAAATGGTACGACAGGAACCAGTACAGATATTGATGGAAATTTTACAATAAGTAGTGAGCAAAAGATAGAAATACTGACTTTGAGTTATATTGGCTATACGCTTAAAAACCTACAAATACAAGACGAGACTTCTATTATTATAGAATTAGAACCGGAAGATTTTATTTTAAATGAGATTACGGTTGTTGCTGGTGAAAACCCCGCTCATCGCATTATTCGTGAAGCAGTAAAAAACAGAAACATTAACAATCCTGAAAAAATCCATTCATTTAAATACAAATCCTATAATAAGTTCATTGCTGATACTGAATTTGATTCAACTTTATTTTTAAAAAATCAGATCAAGGGCAGGAATACAAAAAGAGATGAACTTATAAAATCCAGAGTCGATTCGGTGCAACTGGCTTTTGACGACTATCATACACTCATTATGGAGTCGGTTACAGAACGGATATTTATGCGCCCTGATAAAAGTCAGGAAACGGTTTTAGCCAGCAGAGTATCTGGTCTTACGAACCCGACAATAACAGCCCTGGCAACCGATATTCAGCCTTTTTCATTTTATAGGTCACATATCCCTTTGTTAGACAAAGCCTTCATCAATCCTATCAGCAAAGGCAGTACACAACTTTATCAGTTTCGATTGGAAGAAGACACGATTTTTCGCCAGTTGGACACCATTTTTATCATCAGTTTTCAACCCCGAAAAGGAAAGAATTTTGAAGCCTTAAAAGGCCTTCTATACATCAACACCAATCGCTATGCTGTTCAAAATGTCATCGCAGAGCCTGCCACGACTGGTAAGGCTCATTTAAAAATTGAACAACAATATGGCTTTGTACAAGATCAATGGTTTCCTAGTCAATTGAATTTTGAAGTGGACTGGTTTGGCTTTCCTTTTCCTTCTACAGATATGCACTTAAGCGGAAAAAGCTATTTTAAAGACATAGAAATAGAACCCGACATCAGATCAAAAGATTTTGGTATTGATGAAGTTGTCATACCGCCCGAAGCCGGAAAAAAAGCATCGGATTTCTGGACTACGGAGCGTATCAACCCACTTACTCCGAAAGAAGTACGCTCCTATCAATATGTGGATTCACTCGGTGCAGAGCTGCCCCTCGACTTCATGGCAACACTGGCAGAAAACTTTATAATCAATTATCAGATCAGGTTTGGCAAGGTAGCGCTTGATGTTCCCGGATTGCTCAATAATAACAATTATGAAGGCACCCGAATCGGCATAGGCATGCATACCTGGGATAATTTGTATAAATATATCATTGCAGGTGGCTATGTTAGTTATGGATTAAAAGACAAAGCCTGGAAATGGGGTGCAGATGTTCGTTTTCGCAATCCCGACAGCCGCTTTGAGCCAGAACTCCAATTAGAATATTTTAATGATTTAAGAGAATCAGGACTTATCTACCCGCCGGATTATCCGGTTACTTACATTCCCTCACCTGCTGTTTTTCAACGAGGTTTTCAGGCTGCCCGCATGGACTCCATTCAACGCTATAAAGCTACCTTTGGCATACGCCCATTCCGTTATGCTCAGTTGCAGCTAGGTGGCAGTTTTACCCAACAAAAGACGCTCAGTCATGAAGAATATGAACAGCCTCAAAACCAGTTTCAATACGCTGCGCTTCATATGAATGTCCGCTATGCGTTCAGGGAGCAGAATATAAAACTCGGCAACTGGCGGGTCAGATACGACAATCCTTTCCCTGTTTTAAATGTGTTCTACACCAAAAGCCTACCCAATATGTTAGACACTGACATAGATTTCCACCGGCTTATCCTGGCTTTTGAGGGCAATTTCAGGCTCAAACGTCTGGGAGAAACCTTCATTTGGCTGGAGGGAGGCTTAGTGAGTGGGGATGTGCCTTATCCTTTGTTATTTAATGGCAATGGCAGCCAGTCTGGCGGAGAACCATTTTTCATTCCTAATACTTTTCAAACGATGGGCTTGTATGAATTTACCGGGAATCGCTTTGCCAATCTTTTTGTTTATCATAATTTCGGTACCCTCCTACTCCGAACTGAGAAATTCCGTCCAGATTTCATTATAGCTCAAGGTGTTGGTTTTGGTACCCTTTCGGGCAATGACGATTTTCAGTCCTTAAATAAAGGTTATCTGGAGAGTGGCCTGGCATTGGACAATCTCATTCGTATTAATGTCATGAATATGGGTTATCTGGGACTTGGGGCAGGTGTGTTTTACCGATATGGGCATTATCATTTGCCGAAGGAAATTAATAATTATGCTTTTAAACTCAGGCTTGGATTTGGGTTTTAGGGTTTATCCGCCTAATTTTGTTTAATA
Source organism: Saprospiraceae bacterium (assembly GCA_020627965.1). Lineage (GTDB taxonomy): Bacteria > Bacteroidota > Bacteroidia > Chitinophagales > Saprospiraceae > JAHDEO01. The sequence goes on from JAHDFX010000052.1 coordinate 15,630, forward strand.
TACACGGTCAATGTTGGCTGTATAAGCAATATTAATACAAACAAATATGAAAAAACCGACTTTGCTATTCTTTATGCTATCCATACTTTTCTCTTGCTCTAAAGACGACTATAGCAACGCAAATACTGAAGCACTCTCTCACGATAATGTAATCAGAGAATACATCTTGCACGTACCTACTGCTTACGATAGCGCGACAGCCGTTCCACTTATGTTTAATTTTCATGGCTATGGTGGCACTGCTGCAGTCCATCAAAACACGGCTGATATGCGTTCTTTAGCCGATACTGAGAATTTTATATTAGTCTATCCACAAGGTACTTTACTGGATGGCGCTCCACATTGGAACGCAGGTTTGGATACACCCGAAAATAAAAGTGATTCAGATGATTTTGGTTTTATAGAAGCATTGCTCGAAGAACTTGCGGCTAATTATAATATTGACAGAGAAAGAGTATATGCCTGTGGCTATTCCAATGGTGCTTTTTTCTCTTATGCGCTTGCCTGTTATCATAGCGATAAAATTGCCGCTATTGGTTCCGTTTCCGGTACTATGCTGGAAGAAACTTACGACAATTGTAATGCATTGCATCCAATGCCTATGATTAACTTACATGGTACATCAGATGGTGTTGTTCCTTATGATGGAGCTCTGGGTTTAACAGCAATTGACAATGTGATGGATTATTGGGTGAATTTCAATAATACAGATGTAAGCCCTATAGAAAACAGCGCAAATGATGGAAACCTGACAATAGAACACTATGCTTACGCCAATGGGGATAATAGCGTTTCCGTAGAACATTATAAAGTTATCAATGGCGATCACGTCTGGTTTGACCTGAATTATAATGGCAGGAATACCAATCAATTGATCTGGGATTTTGTCTCCAGGTATGATATTAATGGATTAAGGTAATGCTTTAGAACGTGTTTAAATTTCTATGATTGAGCGAAAGTGAGCAAATTGAGAGAAATTTAAACACGTTCTTAGCTTTGCTTCATATACAATTGGGCATATTTAGCAATATACTTACCCAGAACATCAAATTCCAAATTGACCGTATCACCAGGCTTTAAAGCATGAAAAGTCGTATGCTCGTATGTAAAGGGAATAATGGCTACAGAAAAACAATTATCCACAGGATTTACAACGGTTAGGCTGACGCCATTGATGCAAATAGAACCTTTATCTACCAAAAGTAATTCTTCTGTTGGCTGATATTTAAATGTATAATACCAGCTTCCGTCTACTTCCTCTACACTCACACAGGTTCCTGTTGTATCTACATGTCCTTGCACAATATGTCCATCCAGACGGGCATTAGCCAGCATCGCTCTCTCCAGATTTATCGTGCTGCCCACCTTTATACCGCCTAAACTGGAGCGCTCTAAAGTCTCCTGAATAGCTGTAACGATGTGCTGATTACTTTCTTGTTTGACAACAGTCAGACAAACGCCATTATGCGCAATACTCTGATCGATCTTCAATTCATTGGAAATATCCGATTCGATGGTAAAATGAACATTGCTGCCTTCCTGCTCTATTCCCTGTACTTTGCCCAAGGTTTCTATAATTCCTGTAAACATTATTATTTTATTTTCCTCTTATGATATGTATATATCCATTTAAAGCTTCTGGCCTCGGTAAAACGCCGTCTATCCGCTGTTCAAAGACTTCGCAGACGTAATAATAAACACCTTCTGCCAGATCGTTACCGCTTAGATTTGTTCCATTCCAATTGATCGCAGGATCACTGGTTTCAAACACCAATTGCCCCCAACGATTGTATATTTTAATGTCTATACTTTCAATAAAGCAGGAACGCATGGGAACGTAAAGGTCGTTCGCGCCATCATCATTTGGTGTGAATACATTTGGCAATTCGTATACCGGACAATTATCAACACAAGCAATATTACTCGGAATACTTTCATTGCCAACCGAGTCCACCGCAGTTACCAAATAACAGCCTGCGACTGATAAGCCTGGCTGATGGGTCGCTGTCGTGTCTTCTGCGTTTGTATTCGTTTCTATAATGGTAAAATCGCCGTCTGGTGTAGGCGAATAATAAACATTATACAGCTCAACATCATCAGCACATAAATTGTTCGGATTTGTCCATTGCAGGAAGTTTTCAAAATTCTCTCCCGGGCAGTTTCCATCCAGGCTTTCACAGTCGTTAGTCACTGTTAAAACAGGTGGACAGGGCGGAATGCTGTCTAGTGGAATACCGCAGGCTTCCTGAGAATTATTGAATAGCGGATCAAGTATTTCGGGAATACCGTAAGTTCCTCTACTTCTGACGTAATAACAATACTCTACTCCATTCAATAAGCCGTCATCTACATATTCTTGTTGTATTGTAGTATCAATGGAGTCAAAAACCATTGTAGTATTATTAAAACGGAAGACCGTATATTCATCATTCGACCAGGGAACAAATTCCTCCCAGGTCAATGTGTTCATCATGTCGCTTGACGCAATAGATAAATAGATGGACGAGGCTTCCTCCGTGACACCGAGCGAATCAGCGCCATTCACCAGAAAAGCAACTTCGTAGCTATAAGGTCCCTGTAAGGTATTCAGTCCGGTATCGGTGAATACAGTATCCACAGCCTGCCAGAAAGTGGGCGCAGAAGCCGTATAAACCAGTGTAGGATTGGTGACACTGAAACCATCAGAACGATATAGTTTATAAATGTAGGGGCCGGGATTTTGCAAGGTATCCAGGTCGTCTGCATTGGGTTTTGACCAGCGGACTTCCATCGTTCCTGCTGCAATATCCGTACTGAGCACCGATACATTGGTAATCAAAGGCAGATCACGACTCAACTGTACACAGGCTTCTTCAGAGGCTATACTTTCTACAAAATTGAAAGCAAAACCAGCATCATTAATTTCTGAAAAATCAGCTAAAATGCGATAGCAATAACAGCGCCCACGTTCTACCTCAGTATCTATATAACAATAACTTCCGCCAGATAAAGTCATCAAGCTATCCGCAATTTCTATATAGCCAGAGCCAGCCAATCCCGTCGTACAGGAATCCGGCTCGAAAGTATCGTTGCAATCCCTTCGCCAGACTGAGAATCCTCTGAATCGCTCTTCGGGCATTTCACAGGCATATGGAGCATCCCAGCAGAGTTCTACCTGTCCACTGCTGCCTGTCGCTACAGGGTTTTCGGGAGGCGGGGCGACTACTTTTATCCGTACTGTTTTTTGTGTAGACAGATTAATTGAATCCCCGGCAGGGAAATTATAATTATCCTCAGCCTTGAAAACGACTTGATAGTACTGATCGCGAATATGATCGCAGGTCGTTGCCCAGAAGAACGTACCCGTCACCGGCGGAACATTATAGCCTGTAGGTCCGAAAAACTGAGCCGGGCTGATCGGTTGTACAAATGGGCCACCAGTATAAGTCAGTTGTACCAATTGCCCGCTATCCGGGTCGGTTGCCATAACTTCAAATTGCAGGGTATCGCCTGCCACTACACAATATTCCTCCTCGACTTCTATCTCCGGCGGACGGTTGTCTTCTTCCAGGATAGTGATCTGCATATCCCGTATGATACAGCTGATTAGTTGTCCGTTTCGATATTCATTAATCAAAAAAGCGACGTTGTACTCCCCTGCCCTTTGTGGGCTATCCCAAAGAAATTCCCCAGTGAATGGGTCTAAGGATATTTGATTATCGGGTCCCGGTTCTATTTCATTGGGGTACATATAGAGGTCTACCACCGTATTGGTATCTTTCAGTGGGACAATCAGCTCATAAGCCAGACTATCACCCTCAGGGTCGAAGGCATTGGGATTGTGTATAAAGGGTTGCCCGACATTTCCGTTATCAATGGGCGGTTGCAGGAGCATGGGGGTACTGTTCGTCCCCTGAAATTGCGGATTGAGTATGACCAGTTTGGTAGATAAATGGAAAGGCACCTGATCGGAATTGGGGAAATTTACATTTAAAATATCGCCATTCCGATTCGGGTCAGTCATGGAGATAATATAGGTGAATCGCCCCGGATAGGTATGCTCGGCAATGTATTGATTGAATTTGATATTATTGGGCAATGGCTGACCTTGAGGAACACCGTTTACGCCGGCAGGTCCGTTATTTCTAAGTACCCATTCGCATATCCCATCGCCCCAGCACAGTTCCAGACTATCCCTGTCGGCAGGTACAGAACTGGTTTTGGTATAGGTAGTAATGGTGACTCTAAAGCTGAGATCACCGATCTGTTCGTAGGTGATTTCTCCGGCACGGTTGTGCGTGGCCTGTACTTCTAAGGTACTTCCTACACAGCATAAAAAGCATACAAAATATAACAGTCTCTTCATTGTCGGGCTTTTTGTTTTTAGTAGACACGAGATCGCCCTGCAAGCAGGACTGCGAGAAGCGAGATGCGAGACTTTTGGGCAGTAAGCTGGTTTTTATTCACGTGTGTATAACAAATTGCACAAAACGCTCAACATTCCACCCCCTGCGCCCCCTCCAAAGGGGGATTTTGATGTCCTTTTGTCCCCTTTGGAGGCGATGCATTGAGCCTGCCGAAATGGGGTGTAGGGGGTGGACAAGGGAGTAAAATTTAGTAAAGCCGTGTAATTCGTTATTCACACTTTCTTCACAGTACACTTCTTTCTCTTCTTCAAAGATACTATTTTAGAACGTATGTGAAGGGGGAATAGTTGTTTTGGTGGCTGAGAAGTCTATTCTATATTTTTGATTTTTTCAATAAGCCAATTATAATTCCTGGTAAATTCCTGATACAGTGGATACTCATCTTTTAATGCTTTTAGAATAGTGCGTGCCATTTCCAGTTTTTCCAGCCCCTTATTCTTATTATCCATCTGACCTACAAATAAAAAACCCAATTTGATATAAGAAATCGCCAATCCGTTTTTAAAGCCTACATTATTCGGATGACTTTCATAAAGCTCTTTTGTTATTTTCAAATCCTCTTCAAAGTAGGTCAAGGCTTTTTCCAAATTGCCTAGCGAGCTATGGGTTTCCCCAAGTTTTGAGTAAGAAATCGCCAATCCGTTTTTAAAGCCTACATTATTCGGATGACTTTCATAAA
>JAHDFX010000052.1:20814-31281 GCA_020627965.1 Saprospiraceae bacterium
GCTCTTCAAATAGTATTCTTAGCTCTTCAAAGTAGGTCAAGGCTTTTTCCAAATTGCCATAGGTTTTGTAAAAATTGCCTAGCCTATCTAATAAGACAGCCTTGTTTTGACTTATAATTTTCAAGTTGTTTACGAGTGTTTCTCCATAATGTACGAAAGCTTTAATTTCATTAAAATCCCCTTCTATGTGACCGACTCCGGGTTCATAGACTAGTTTATGGATTAAATGAGACAACAAATACTCTGTATCGCCCTCTACTCTATCTTTATTTTGTTCTCTGGCTATTTCAGAAATAATGGGATTTGTTTTGAAGCTTTGAAATTCTTTGTCAAAATCTATCCATCCTTTTTGAGATAATTTCAATATTATCCTGTCTAATGCCTCTATACCTGGCAAAAACGACTCTAAGTACTTAAATTTTAATGCAATCGCTGGCAATACGGCAAAAATGGACAATACCTGTTTTTCCTCATCTGTGAGTTTGGATATATCATACATGGTACGGATCAGCTCTTCCGGGGTAGCCCGTTCTAGTCTATAATCTGTCTTTACTTTCGCCTTCTTGCTTATCGCAAGTATCCCTTTCTTTTGTATATCCTCTAAGAGACTCTTCAAAGGGTAGTGAGTTTTCAATGCATTATTGAGTTCATTCAGGTTTTTTGCCAGCAATTCTATAACTAGTGTATTGTAGTCAATTGCCTCCAATACTTCATCCAATAACTCCTGCTCCTCGGGTTTAAAAGCCTTGTAATAATGCTTAAAAAGATCATTGGCTGATTTTTTATTCAATTTTTTGACCTCATACATATCCACATCGGGATAATGGTCAATCCTGGAAGTAATCAGGATATTGATATTGTGAAATTTTCTCAGCAATTGGGAATTTTCATCCAGGTCATGAATGTCATTTGCATTATCTAATATCAGCAGTACAGGTTTTTTCAGTCCTGAGATATTTCTGAGTACTTCATTGATCTGCTGTTCTTTCGTGAGCTCATTTGCAAAACTGATCTTTAAGGAAAGTGCCAAAGAAATGACGGCGTCTTTAATCCCCTGTTCCGAAACCAGCCAGATCAGGTGGGAGTAATAGTCGACATATTCGAAGTAATACTGTGAAGCAATGGTCGTTTTTCCTATTCCTCCCTGCCCATTAACTAAAAGTAATAAATTATCGCCAACTGTTAGTCTTTGATGAATCTCCTGAGTGCTGTTAGCTCTGCCGATAAACAGGCTCGGAATCGCCGGAATATCTCCAAGTGCTTTTGAGATGACCCTGCCTCCGTAATTAAAGGTGGTATTCTCAAATTTCGAACCGTTGAATTGATAGTTAATGTTTGACATGTTTAATTGAAAGTAGTGTTCTTAAATGTTCCACCATTGAACTGGTTCTTGATGTTAGCGCCTCTATTATCGACTTTCATGGCTGAATCCTGATTTATTTCATTGCGTTCAAAATCAGATAAAAGTAGTCTGTCCAGTTCTTTATTGAATTGGTTCCAGAGATGGTCGAAATTTGAATACGAAGCATAAAAATGACCCAGTCTTTTTAGTTTATTTTTAAACTTATCCAGGCTATCTTCTTTGTCGCTATTTATATCCTTGAAATAGGTAAAAATGAATGGCTTTTTCTCTTTTTGAAATGTACCAAATGCCACTTCAAATTCTTCTTCTGTGTACATGCCGACTTTGCTGTATGCCAGTAATACAAAGAGATCCACTTCCCTAATCTTTTTGTTGTATTCATCCTGAGAACGGGTCGGAGACATTCTGGCAGATAAATCTTCCCATATTTCAAGACGGAAAGAAATTCCTTTATCCAGCCAAAGTTTGTTCTTTCTGGTTACTTCTATTTCAAACTTTTCCCTGTCAGATTTTAATTCATTAGAAGAGGCTAGAAATATTTTGATTTGTTTCATGGTTTATTAATGATGATGTATCGCTACGCTAAGATATATAAAAAACAGTATTTCATCATCTTTTGAAATGCCCTAATTACTTCAAGACCTTGATATTAAATTCTTTTCTTATCTCTGCAATAGGAATATCCAGGTATTTTTCAAATTCCGTCCAATTCCAGGGTTTATGCATTTGCTTTGCTCTGATGATTATTTTCGGGATTGAAATGAGAAATTTAAGAGTAAAGTTATCTTTTTAATTTTAATTTTAATTGCTTACGTAAAGCTTTTTCAAGCTCATTTTTCCAATCAATATTGCCACACTTTCCTATTTTTCTATCTCCTCCAAACCACTGAGGATTGCAGGTATAGCTGTTATAAGTAATTTCCAGTTTATTATTGTCCCTGTTGAGTTTTATAGCAAATCCCATAAAATCGGATGTTCTTTTAGTCAAAAGGTCGGCTAATTGCTGATGCATAGAAGATTTTGTATGAGAGAAGGTCAGCGGGCAAGTAGTTGTACAGCCAATCTGAGGTTTGTCCTTTGGGCAAGCAGCACAATTGTCATTTCTGCAATATTCACCAGGGAATAGGAATATTTCACCACTAATAATTTCCTTTCTGCCTTTACATTGACCAGGAAATGATTCACTGTTCACGTAAATAAGTCCGGTACAGCCATGGTATTCTGGATGGTCTTTGATATACTGCCAATTCTTTAATGATTTTTTACCAATGAAAAGCTCGGATTTCGGAAACTCAGGACAAGGTTGTTTTTCAGCACTCTTGAACTCTACAGGCTCCTCCTCCAGATGCTTAAAAAACATTTCTTCATTGGATGGTGAAGGATGAAGTGATGGATATAAATAATAGAAAATACCAAAAAGGAATAGCAGTAATACCAGCCTTTTTGTTGTTACAATTTTTTTTATGGCTACAGGAACCACGATTGAGAGTATTCTTAGGAATTTCATTTCAGGCAAATTAAATTTATTGATATTCTAATATTATATTTTTTCAAATAAGTTCAGAAAGCCTAAATCGCAGGTTGTCTATCTGAAGTTAATGTATAAGCAAAAATAAATTATTTAATGGAGAATCCCAAAAGTACATCTGTATTTAAACACGTTCTAACATATATTTGGTAACTTTGTCTTATCATGAAAGTCGCAGTCATAGGAGGAGGGGCAGCTGGTTTTTTTGCTGCTATTACAGCTAAAAGCAATTACCCCAACGCTGAAGTGGTCTTGCTTGAAAAATCACAAAAATTACTGGCTAAAGTCCGTATATCTGGTGGTGGGCGCTGTAATGTTACCAATGGTGAAACTTCTATAAAAAATCTTACACAAGCTTACCCTCGTGGTGGTAAAGCCCTTAAAAAAGCTTTTCAGGAGTTTAGTACACAGGATACACAAGACTGGTTTCGGAAGCGTGGAGTAAAGCTCTATACGCAGCCCGATAGTCGTGTTTTCCCTGTATCTGACCATTCACAGACGATTATTGATTGTCTGATGAACGAGAGTGAAAAGTTGGGCGTTCAGATTAGCCTGGGGCGTCAGGTAAAGTCTATTCAGGTGGCTGGAGATCAATTGCGGCTTAGTTTTGCAAAATCCGACGAACAGACCTTTAGTAAAGTTATTATAGCAACAGGTGGCTCACCCAAACGAAGTGGGCTGGAATGGCTGGAAAAGTTGGGCCATCAAATTGAGACGCCCGTTCCTTCTTTGTTTACTTTCAATATGCCAAATGAGTCGATCGTTGAACTGATGGGCTTAGTGGCTCCGCAGGCATTGGTCAGTATACAAGGTACTAAATTGAAAGCTAGTGGCCCTTTATTGGTCACACATTGGGGAATGAGCGGACCAGCTATTTTGAAATTATCGGCTTTTGGTGCGAGGGTTTTGCACGATATGCATTACAGTTTTAAAACTCAGGTGAATTGGGCAAATGAAGCCAACCAAAACAAAGTCAGTGAATTATTTTTGAAAATCATTGAACAACATCCTAAAAAAAATATTTCTAGTATAAAGACTTTTAACTTGCCAGAAAGATTGTGGTTATATATATTAAAAAGAAGCAACTTGCCTGCTCATAAAAAATGGAGTGAACTGGGTAAGAAAGGCTTGAATAAGTTAGTCACAACATGCACAAATGACACATATGTGGTCAAAGGTAAGACAACTTTTAAAGAAGAGTTTGTAACTTGTGGCGGCATAAGCCTGGAGAGTGTAAATGTGAAGACGATGGAAAGCAAAGTCTGCCCTAATCTGTATTTTGCCGGAGAGGTTTTGGATATAGACGGAATCACAGGAGGGTATAATTTTCAGGCAGCCTGGACGACAGGTTTTATAGCCGGACAATTAAGGTAATTACCAAACACTAAATCGACCAATAACAATTAAGGTATTTAGTGTTGAAACTAATAAAATGTAAAACGCTTAACAAAATTAAATTATGAACATTAAAGAAGTCGTACAGAGGCTAAAAGATGGAAATGCTCGTTTCGTAGCCGATAGTCTTGATGGCAAGTTACAAAACAGTTCAAGAAGAGATGAGCTGACTAGCGGGCAAGAGCCTTATGCTATTATTTTAAGTTGTGCGGATAGCCGTGTAGTCCCGGAATTGGCTTTTGATACGGGTTTGGGCGAATTATTCGTTGTTCGTGTAGCTGGCAATATTGCTAATAATTCTTCTATTGCGAGTATTGAGTATGCTGTGGCGCATTGTGGTTCTCAGGTGATCGTTGTATTAGGTCATCAGAGTTGTGGTGCTGTAACAGCGGCTGTAAATGGTGGCAATAATGGTCACAACCTGAATCATCTATTGGCGCATATTGCACCGGCGATTGATGGAGCAGGAGAAGGTGCTTCTATTACTGATGTCGTGAAGAAAAATGCTGAATTAACTGCTGAAGATCTGAAAACTCGTTCTTCTATTATTAGTAGTTTTGTAGAGAAGGGTACGGTGCAGATTTTACCTGCTTATTATAATTTGGATACAGGTAAGGTTGACTTTTTGTAATCGACCAGTATCGATATTGTAAAATATATTCCCTAAATTTGGGAAGAACGTGAGTCGCAAGGTATTTCAAAATGTTTTGCGGCTTTTTTTGTAGCTACGAGCATGTTTAAAAATCAGCCATTAGGAATTTAAGTTTTGCTGGAGAAAATATATTAGTAACTTACTCAACACTTGCCTTGACATGAAATCCAAACGACTTATACTTTTAACTTTACTCGCTTTAATGCTGACTGATATACTTCAGGCAGCCACTCGTCGCTATCGCTGTATCTGGAATAATGATCCGGCAACAACGATGACCATTGGTTTTGATCAATACGATGATGGTGGAGTATTTGGAGGTAATCCAAGTGCACCTGTATTGTATTATGATGTAGTGGATCAGGGAACAAATGAAGCAGCTTATGCTAATAGCAAGGGAGTAGACAGAATGCAAAGTCATAAGGGTATGGACAATAATTTTGTTCGTTTGACGGGTTTGCAACCAAATACTCGTTATTATTTCATCATTAAGGATGACCAGAATACGAGTCCGGTTTTATTCTTTGAAACGGCTCCTGATTTGCCTACCGACCGCCTGGCTATTATAGCTGGTGGCGATTCCAGAGACATTCCGATTTTAGATGATGATATTGGTCGACAAAATGCGAATAAGCTCGTGGCTAAATTACGGGCGCATGGCATTTTGTTTGGTGGCGATATGACCTGGAGCGATGATGCTACCTCTCCAATAGATGCCGATGAATGGCCGGAATGGATGGATGACTGGCAATTAACTATTTCAGAGGATGGACGTATGACGCCTATCATTCCTGCAAGAGGGAACCATGAATTGTCTAATAATTCTATCTATCACTTTTTTGACACGCCTAATGCTGACAATTATTATGCATTGAGTCTTGGTGGTGATTTATTGAGAACGATTACATTAAATACAGAAATCTCTCGTTTAGGAGACCAATTAACATGGCTGGAAAATGAAGCCTCTACGTCCTGTGCCATTTGGAAAGTAGCTCAGTACCACCGCCCTACCCGACCACACGAAAGCGGTAAGGATGAGCAGGATGATCAGGCTGATTATTGGTCGCCTTTATTTGAAGAACATGGTGTTCAATTAGTTTTAGAGAGTGATGCTCATCTTTGCAAATACACCTATCCCCTACTTCGCAGTGATGCCACAGCTAATGTAGAAGGTTTCATTCGTGATGATGAAAACGGTGTTGTATATGTTGGCGAAGGTGGCTGGGGTGCAGAGTTGCGCACTGTTGATGACGCTAAAAGCTGGACAATGGCGCATGCTACTTTCAACCAGTTTAAATGGCTGTTTATCGATCAAAATACGATCGAAATCAGAACTGTTATTACTGATAATGCCGATGATGTAGTCGCTAAAACAGACGCAGACTCTAAGTTCTCTATTCCTGATAATCTGGATATTTGGCAAGCTAGCCCAAGCGATAACCCGAGTGGTATTTTGTCTTATAATGATGGTGTTCTTACTTTAAATAATCCTAATTCAACTGAATTATCGCTGGATCTCGGGCCTGATGTGGAAATTCCCACAGGTGGAATTATTAGTTTGGATGCAGGCGAAAATTTTGACGCTTATTTATGGAGTACAGGCGAGGATGCATCCGGTATAATGGTGGCAAATGCTGGCACTTATAGTGTTACAGTTACGCTGAATGGTTGTACAACAACGGATGAAATCATGGTAACAGCATCTCCGGTGAACACTGAAAGTATGGGAGCTATAACAACTTTCTCCGTTGCACCCAACCCTGTCTCACAAAGGCTTGTAGCTTATATTGAGCATCGGGCAGCAACTGAGCCTGTTGATATTTATTTGCTTTCGCCCAAAGGTGATACTATTTTGCATAATAAGATCGAATTGAATCAGGGTTTTAATAGTGCTGAGTTTGATCTGACTGGTTTTGAACCGGGCGTTTATTTTATGGCTTTGGAGCAGAATGGGATTAAGACAGTTCGGAAGTTTTTAGTCGCCAGGTGATTTGTCGATGATTGATAGTCAATGCTCCATAGTGGTTTACAAACGCATCACTTTTTTACTACAAATTGCTTGTATTGCTTTGTTAATTGGCAGAGGTTGGCAGTTTCTGGCGAAGAGTACGCCCTTCTCTACTTTCTTTTTTAATGGTATTTTAATGACTCCAGTGGTTAAGTACATTTATGGTACTGACTGGACAACGTATCTGAATGATCCGGCCTGGTACAGTTTTTATAAGAAGCTGGTTAATTCCTGGGGGATTTTTTTGTTCTTAATGGTTCCTGTAGTTATTGGGGCTAAACATATTCCACGAAAGTGGCTGGGTATAACAATGTGGCTGGTCGGTGCTTTGATGGGCTTTCTGGCTTTTTGCTATTGTTTGAGCAAAGGTTTGCAGATCGGGCAGTTTTTGGAATATGGGCTTCAGATAGGCACGCCTTTGTTTTTGTTTTATATACTCCGCAGTTTTCCTTCCTCTAAATTGCACAGTTTTACTAAATTTTACTCCGTTGTCCACCCCCTGCGCCCCCTCCAAAGAGGGACAAGAAGACGTCAAAATCCATCCCGGTGGACATCGGGATTGGAGGGGGGGCAGGGGGTGGAATGCCGAGCACTTTTATGCAATTTGTTATGCACACTTTTCTGGATGAAGCTTGCGCTGGCAGCCACTTTTATCGGGCATGGCTTGTATGCGATAGGCTTCCATCCACTTCCAGGCAATTTTATAGATATGATGATTAAGGGTTTTGGTATGACGGAAAGCATTGCCAAAACGACTTTGTGGATCATTGGCTGGCTGGATATTTTGGCGGCTATCGCTTTGCTTTGCTTCCCTTTAATCTCCTCCCGAAAAGGAAAACAAATCTACATGATAGCGCTTTATTATACGCTTATATGGGGCTTTTTAACGGCTTTAGCACGGGTATACACGAATGTTGCCTGGTCATCGGGCTGGTATAGTTTAAAGCAGTGGTTGCCGGAATTTTTGATGCGTTTTCCGCATTTTTTAATCCCGTTGACTTTGATCTTATTATTGCAAATCAACAAAAAAAATCACCACAAATTTCCCTAAAATAAAGGAAACCTATGGTGATTAAAAATACTTATCTTTACTCCTAAATATACTTAATTCAATTCACTGGATTCATTGAATACCCAGTCACCTTTAACTAAGCGAGTAACGTAGCAATTGTCTGCCTCTTTGATCAACATTGCTCTATGTTCCTCGGTGATATCGCCTGCTATTTTTATGGCTGAATTCACTTCTGTCGTAAAAGTACCATCTGGGTTTCTCTTAGCGACTTGAGTCAACTCAGCATCGACTTCTCCAATTTCTATTTTCTTTCTTCTGGCTACATTTCTGATAGTAGCTACTTTGCACATAGAAATACCGGCTAAGACCAATTGTGTCGGTGTCATACCCAAATCCGTACCTTTTACATCGATCGGTTCATCTCCTATAATGGTGTGTTTGCCATTGGAAATAATAGATTGATAACCAGTTGGGATATTTTTTATTTTAATTTCAGTTGCCATGATAATATTTATTTTAATTTTTTACCACTAAGTCCCGATAATTATCGTGGATAAGACCACGAAGCTAATATGACGCAGAGTAAACTAAGTAATTGCTCTGCACACTTCTACGTTATACAAGTCTCAGTGTTTTAAGTGTCCTTAGTGGTAAATAATATGTTATGCAATTTTTGGTGCTTCGGGGAAATCAATTTCCACTTCGGTCAAATTATGAAAAGTATTGGTAATGTTGATAATACCGGCAGCAATGACTAAGTCAACTAAATTTGCCTGAGTATAACCAGCATCGTAGAATTTTTGCTTTACATCTTCGCTTACATTACCTCTTGTTTCTGCAATAGACTTAGATATTTTAGCCAGCACATCTAGTTTTGTGTCCCAACTTGCAGTGCCTTTTCTAAGCTCGATTGTTTGTGCTTCGGTAAAGCCATTCATCTTAGCTATTGCTGTATGAGCCGCCTGGCAATAACTGCAACCATTTACCTCACTAATTGCCAAATCAATTACTTCTTTTTCCTTCTTCGAGAAAGAAGTAGCGCCGCCTGAAAATTGGAGATAATTAGAAAGTGCGTTATCTGAATGTCCCATTGCAGCATAAATATTAGGAACAAAACCCAGTTTATTTTTCAGGTTGTCAAAAATGGCTTGATTGTTTGTCGAAACTTCTTCTCTTGTTGGAACTTTAAATCTTTGCATGATTATAATTTTTTGATTGATTAATTGTTTCTCATTAATTACAATGCAAAGATATGGGCAAGTCAGGGGTATTTATTCATCCGGTTTTCCCTTGATGTTGTCTATTTTTCCCTAAGAACGTATTTAATAGCTGTTTCGGTAGTCGGCAGGAGCTTTGCCTTCTTGTTTTTTGAAGAAACGACTGAACGATTGTACATCAGCAAAACCTAATTCATAGCCTATTTCCGACACTGCTTTATCGGTATAACTGAGTAATCTTCTAGCTTCCAGAGTTTTTCTGTCTTGAATAAATTTCAATGGTGTTTTACTGCCTATTTTCTTAAAAAGATTGGATAAGGTTTTCGGAGATTTATGAAGTAATTCGGCATATTCGGCAACTGTATGTTTTTCTTTATAATGTTGTTCTACCAAAAAATTATACTCACGAATAATATCTATATTCAAATGATCTACTTTTTTATAATCAGTTTGCTCTTTGAACATTCTCATACAAAGTATCAATGTTCGTTTCAGCATCATTTGCAACATTTCTTCCTGTAGAGCATCTTGGGAAACCATTTCCTGTTCCAACATTTTCCAAACGGTATCAAAGGTCTTTACGTCTTGTTGGTTAGGATGAATAACAGGGAGGGCGTAAGCACCATAGAATAATACGCCCTTGCAGCCCACTTCACTATCGTGATTGATAATACAGTAGAAAGGTTTGTTCCATTTCAGAAGCTTTACTGTATGAATATTGATCGTTTTGACCTTATGAAATGATGTAAGGCATAAAATATCATTGGTATTGAAAGTATAGTTTACTGAATCAATCTCCAATTGGTTATCATCCGTATCAAACCAAAGCAATGCTAACTCATTCGTTTCAAGATGTCCAATTAATTCATCGTTGATCGAACTCACATGAACGACTTCAAAGTAAGCACCTGTTTTCCCTTTGTATTTCATCTGTCTTATTTTCTCTACCTCTAATAAAGTAAATCTCTATCAGAATTGTTTTCCTAAATATAAAAATCATCGCCTTTGTCTGCTTTAGAACAAAAGGCGATGATTGGATGAAATATAATTACCAGATTGTTTACCCGCTTTTTGCATAGAGTAAGCAGAGGAAGGCGTAGCTTTGACAGCTTGTTTTGCCCACATTGAACCAACATTTACAATAGCTCCGCCGCCAGTATCTTTCATTTTTTTAGCTGATTCCTGACTAATAAAGAAAAAACCTCTATTCAGGTCGAGATATGCATCATAATCTTCTTGAGTGTGATCCAGAAAGGGCTTAGGTCCGAAAATTCCTGATGCATTCACCAGGT
>JAHDFX010000310.1 GCA_020627965.1 Saprospiraceae bacterium
ACTTCGCCTTGCTTTTTCTTTAAGACTGATTTAATTAATGATGTTCATGGTGGTGATTGCCAAATGGCTTTATAACGACCCCTGCCGAAAAAATAAATCCGTCTGTTGGTGCATATATTTCATTGAAAATCGGATTTTCGTGTGGGGGTAAAACTTCACTCGAGAATCTTGCTTGTCTTCTATCTGTAAAGTTTTCGAAATTAATAAATGGACTTCCCCAATCAAAATGCTTTTGGATTAACAAACCCATTATTACAAAATCATCGGTTGAAGTTCCGTCGCTCAAAAGCTGCTTTCCTGTGTAATACGCCTCGTAACCAATGCGCCACTTTTCATTTTCATACATCAAAACCGACCCTGCATTGTGTTTTGCAGTCAATGGTTTCTGTGGATTATTTGGTAAATAGTTGAGCGTGGCATTGATAAGTGCATAGTTTAAAAACCAACGAAAATCTTTGTAGGTGAATTTTAAATTAGTTTCCATTCCCTTGCTAAGAACATTTCCGTCTGCATTCTCAAATTGAAAATTCCCGTTAGGCAGACTATTCAAAAGCAAAGCATTATCAATACTCGTCAAGTAAAATAATTGATTGAATGAATAAGTAACTTTATCCGTAATTATTCCTTTGTAATTGATGTCAAAATTCAATCCGTAAGACCGCTCCGCATTGATTTGGTTTTTATCAATAGGTAATACATTTTGGAAATTCAACTGAGCGGCTTCTTCTGTAAAAATATCAGGTATTTTATAGCCCAATCCTCCGCCAATTCTGCTTGAAAATTTATCGGTAGCTTTCCACAACAAAGAAACTCGCGGCAAGGCAAACACGCCCCAATCAGGCGAGTAATCTGTACGGAATCCACTTTCTAAAACCCATTTATCTGAAAAATCAGTTGTATTATTTCCAAATGCTCCAAATGTCACATTACTTTGATTTCGAGGATTAATAGAATTTTGCTCCTCAAAATCATCGCTGTAAATATTTGCTCCAATAATCCAATCCGACTTATCGTTTCCAAAGCTGTAATTAGCTTCGGTAAATGAATTCCATTGCTTTCCCGAAAAATTCAAGTTGGTAGAACTCAACGCCCTGTCAAAGTAGGAAACGCTATTTTTGATTTGCAAAAATCTGTTTTCCTTTATTTGATTTTCATAGACAGCTTGCGTACTTAAACGAGTGGAGATGTTTCTTTCTGAAAATTGATGAATGCCATTTTCTCTGTCATTTATTTTTGTAAGGTCACCGCCTAATCGATTATCGTAAGTTCCATTAAGTCCAATCCATAATTGAGAATTATCGTTGGGGTAATAAAACAATTTAGGATTAAAGGAAACTGATTTTGTTTCGGGCAAATTGGTGAAATCATCCCCGTCAGGGTCATAAGCTTTTTGGTAATGTCCTGAACCATAAAGCGTATAACCAATTTTCTCATTTCGTTGACTGTAAAAAGCATTGGCTGTACTACCCAACGCTTGCGTTTGAGTCAGCATGATTTTAAAATTCGGTTCATCTTCGGGTGTTTTGGCAACCATGTTAACCAATCCTGCAATTGCTCCGCCACCATAAAGTGTGGAAGAACTTCCTTTGATAATTTCAAATTGTTGTAAATCCAAAGGAGGGATTTGCATAATACTCAATCCTCCTGAAAAACCGCCAAATAAAGGAAAACCATCTTTTAAGAGTTGGGTGTATCTGCCGTCCAATCCTTGTATTCTGATACTACTATTTCCGCTACTCAAAGATGTTTGTTGTATTTGTATCCCTGTGCTTTCTCTCAATACCAATGAGATATTTGCCGAGTTCATAATGGCTTTTTCTCCCAATTCTTCCAATCCGATAAACTCGACACGAGTAGGAAGGTTTCTAATAGTTCGGGTACTTCGGGTAGCACGAATTACAATTTCACCCAAATCTTCATTTGCTTCATGTAAAAAGAATCTAAAAGATGAATTATTAGCTGAAATATTTAAAATGGTATCAATTGTCTCAAAACCCAGAAAAGAAATATTGATTTCATGTTCGCCTATGGGAACATTTTCGATAATTACTTTTCCTTCAATATCAGAAACATTCCCTTGTCCTGTTTCCTCAAAGAGTAGGGTTGCCCCAATCAAAGGTTCGTTAGTTTCTTCTTCCAAAAGTATTGCCTCAAAAGTTACATTTTGAGCAGATAGCATAAAGGTTGTCATTGCCCATAGAGCAATGAATGAAATTATATTTTTCATTAAATTATTTTTTGTTAAACCAATAAAATTTGTGTCAAAAGGATATATCATATCTATCCCATGAAAAAGGCTTAACAAAAGGTGGGCGGATGCCAAACGGCTTGATTAAAGGAGAAAGAATAGAGGTTAGAATAGTTAAATTGACTGTTTGAATTCAGTAGAGGATTAGGTTTGTCAGTGATTATGCTTAGTGTTAAATTTATATTTATTCCACAGCATGGGCAAGCACAAAATGGACTACAATGGTCTTTCTCGTCCTCTGAATGGTCATGCTCCAATGAGATTTCCTGTCCTGTTTCATCACAAGTATACCCGTCGCTACATGGCATTATTACCATTGCAAGTAGTAGAAAAGCTAATATGATAGAAACATAATTCATTTGTGCTACAAAGATATTTATTTTTGACTGCAATTCAGTTGCAATTTTGTATTCGCTGTTTTGGTTTTTTCTTTTTTTTTACTTGCCGCTAACACTTAATACACGCCACAACGTGGCATATATATTCCATTCAAGTATAACCCCAAGTAATCCTAAAATTGTAAGCCTGTCCCTTGGAGTTACCTTAAACAAGTTCTAAATCAAAGATATATAACATTTCACAATTTTCCAATACCAAAACTACCAGCTATGGTTCCCCTAGCATAACCTTTCAAGTCAAAACCTGCATCATAGCCTTAGCTTTGAGCAGGCACTCTTCATACTCCTGCTCAGGCACAGAATCATAGACAATAGCCCCGCCCACCTGAAAAGACAAATACCTTGAAAGCACATTATACAAAATACTGCGGATCACTACATTAAAATCAAAATCGCCATCTGGTGTAAAATAGCCCACTGCACCGGAATACAAACCACGCTTAGTCTGTTCATACTGCTCGATCAATTCCATGCTCATCACCTTGGGCGCACCTGTCATACTGCCCATCGGAAAAGCATAGCGAATAGCATCTACCGGATGAACATCATCTTTCAGGGTGGAAGATATGGTCGAGATCATATGATGCACCTGCTCAAATCCGTATATACCAAACAGCTCATCTACCTTAATAGAGCCTGTCTCACTACTACGGCTTAAGTCATTTCTCACCAAATCCACGATCATCACATTCTCTGCCCGGTCTTTGGTACTGTTATACAGGCGGTTCCTCATTCTGGAATCTGCACTTTTGGATTTTCCCCGTTTTATCGTCCCTTTGATGGGCTGAGAGATCAGTTTTTGCCCTGTCTTTTTCAGAAATCTTTCAGGACTACTGCATAGCAAATAGCGATTATCATATTTATAAAAAGCAGAAAAGGGGGCTTTCGCCAAATCGTTTAAGCGAGTGAATAAGTCGATCGGATGAATATCAGCATCTTCAGCATAAAATTCCTGACAGAAATTCATTTCATACAAATCGCCTTCTATAATATGCTGTCGGATTTTTTCTACTGTTTTTAAATAGTCTCTCTTAGCAATTCTAGGCTGAATATTCAGGGAAGTATTGGAAGTATCAAAGGGGGGAGAAGTATCAGTTCGCTCAATTGCCTGCCAGATTTCCTCCGGTTTTTCAGCATGAATAGTCACCTTATTTTTTTCAATAGCAATCACACATTCTGGCTCAAAGAAATGCATAGCAGGTAGCCCGATACCATCAAAATTATCGGATTGCAGACGCTCTATTTCATTTTTCAGATCGTAAGTCAGAAAACCAAAAAGCCAGGAAGGGCGTATATTGATGAAATCTTTTAGTTGTTGAAAAGAATCGGTATAAGTACTCAGACTTCGTTTTGCGCCTACCGCAATGAGGGCTTCATAGCTGCTATATTTATCAGCATCATATTGACGACTATCCAGATAACAGACAGTTTCAAAAACAGAAGCCCACAGCAATGCTTGCTGTTTGAATTGTTTCAGATCAGCAATAGTTCTGGAAACAAAGGCAAGTTTCCCTCCCGATAGCCATCGGGATTGGGGGACTAAAGGGGAGGACTTATTCACCATATCTTATTATACTAACAGAGATAAATACTATTAACGTTTTTATGGCAAAATTGATGCCTGAATGGGAATCGAATTAAGTAATCTGTATAAATTGCATGACTCATATTTCTGTTTTTGGGTGCAAAGCATTTCACCAAAATACGTTGCCATTTTGTTAAAAACATTAAATGACATTTTCATGAATAATGCTATTTAGTATGTTTTTAGTGAAGCTGTCACTTTGGTTATTTGCTTGATAAGCAGAATATTGTATTGGTTTTTGCTTTCGCTTAAATATTATTTTTAAGCTCATTTGCTCCGTCACAATCTTTTTCTTCTGTTAAGTCTGAAATGCTTGAAATACTAAAACTGGCATAGTAATCGTAAAGTATATCATATCCGAAAATTTCAATAGTATTATGTTCAACGGGTGATTGTCATCGCTCACTAAAAAATTAAAACTATGACAAAGCTGAAGAAAAATCTAATCCTTCCCCTAATCGCTATTTTATGTTTTGCTGCTCAGGCAAACGCACAGGTCAAGTTCGGGCCCAAAGTGGGAATGGGCGCAACAGTTACCGAAATTCAGACAGCCGTAGATGCTGAAGGTAATGTAGTCGATAAATTTGAGCAGGCAAATATCAGTACGCATGCTGGTCTTTTCCTGCGTTTGCAATTAGGCGGCTTATATGTACAGCCCGAAGCAACGATCAGTACGCTTAAAGACCTGGATATACCAGTAATGCTCGGTTGCAAATTAGGTCCGGCCAGAATTCATGCAGGTCCTTATATGCGTATGGCTTTTGACAGAAATAACTTGTCTACACCAGAAGAACGTCGTACCATGTGGGAGGATGCTCGTATTGGTTATCAGGCAGGTTTAGGCTTTGATATTACCAAGAAAATATCACTGGATGCCCGTTATGAAGGTAATTTCAGTACCTTCGGAAACAGTGTACAGGTATTCGGTCAGGAAAGAGCCATTGATACCGGTGACCCACAGATTCTACTAAGCTTAGGGTATTCATTTTAAGCTTTTAAAAATTAACACAAACGAGGTAGTCCAACTACCTGACTACAGCCCTTTCAGTGATACTGGAAGGGCATTTTATTGTAAAACTATGCTATGAAGTCCATTGACCACGTCCATCAACCCCAATAACCACGTCGCTCAACCGCATTGACCACGTCCATTGCATCGTCCTGAAAAAACTTTACAGTTAGAAAATAAGGACTGAAATAGATTT
>JAHDFX010000053.1 GCA_020627965.1 Saprospiraceae bacterium
TACTTTTTCCTTATCCTCTGAGGAAAGTAAGGGTGCTATGTTACTGTTAAGGGCAATTTTTCTTGGCTTAAAAAGGATTACTCCATTAATAATTTCGTAATTATAACGAAAATTTAGAATGGATTTGATGTCTTCTTCATTTAGCGATATTTCTTTTCCGTTATTCAGATTAATTGTCAGCGACCTGAAATGAAATTTTTGTAATCGCTCAAATCGCTGCGTCAAAGCATAATACAAAATATTCAATATCTGTGTCTTTCCAAGCCCATTCTCCCCAATGAGTATCTTAGTATCTGTCTCAAAAGGAATATGCAGGTCATAAAGTCCAAATAAACCTTTGATAGAGAATGATTTTATAATCTTCTTTTTCATGTAAACAAAATTACAAATTTTTAATCGACAATCCTATTGCTTGAAATTACTTCAACATTTGATATTTTCCAATTCGGAATATCATTCACCCTGCAAAATATCATGTCCCATTTTATCACGTTTGGTTTCCAGATAATTCTGATTATGTTTGTTGGGTTCCACTTCTAAATGTACATTTTCCACAATTTCCAAGCCATAACCCAATAATCCAATACGTTTTTTAGGATTATTACTCATGAGGCGAATTTTGGAAATGCTTAAGTCTCTCAAAATTTGTGCACCTACTCCGTAATCTCGCTGGTCGGGCTGGAAACCTAATTTTTCATTGGCTTCTACCGTATCATAACCTTCTTCCTGTAGTTTATAAGCTTTTAACTTATTGAGTAAGCCAATGCCTCGCCCTTCCTGACGCATATACAAAATTAAACCTTTGCCTTCTGATTCCACTTGTTTCATTGCTTTGTGCAGTTGATCGCCACAGTCGCAGCGTAATGAACCGAGAATGTCGCCTGTTTCGCAAGAAGAGTGTACCCTGACCAGCACAGGATCACCCAATTTCCAATCTCCCTTTTTCAAAGCAAGATGAATTTCTCCGGAAGTTAATTGTTTGTAGGCGATCAATTCAAAATTGCCATATTTGGTTGGCATTTCTACAGACACTTCTTTTTTAATAAGTGTCTCTGTATTCATTCGGTATTCTACTAGGTCTTTAATAGAGATGATCTTAAGATTGAACTTATCTGCTATTTTAAGAAGATTGGGGAGTCTTGCCATTGTCCCGTCTTCATTAAGTATCTCAACTAGCACCCCAGCCGGATAAAAACCAGCAATTCGTGCCAAATCAATAGCGGCTTCCGTATGCCCTGTGCGGCGCAGCACTCCACCTCTTTTTGCCCGTAATGGGAAAATATGCCCTGGACGTGCAAAATCGGAAGGTTTGGTGTCGGGATGTATCAATGCTCGTATGCCTGTTGCTCTATCATAGGCTGAAATACCTGTAGTACAGCCTTGCCCCAATAAATCCACTGATACGGTGAATGCGGTTTCGTGAAGGGCAGTGTTATCGGTAACCATCAAATTGAGCTGTAATTCTGCACAGCGGTCTTCAATCAAAGGCGCACAGATGAGCCCACGACCTTCTGTAGCCATGAAATTGATGATCTCAGGTGTAATACACTCAGCAGCACATATGAAGTCACCTTCGTTTTCACGATCTTCATCGTCTACTACAATAATAACTTCACCATTTTTGATTGCTGCAATAGCTGACTCTATGGTATCTAATTCTTGCTTCATTTTTTCTTAATTAATTGGTTCAAATCTTCAACAAAGTTATCCCATGCAAAGTTTTCCCGAACAAATATTTGTGATTGTTGGGCTATTTTTTTGCTTAAAGCAACATTCTCTTTTAATTTTATAATAGCATCTGCAAAGGACTGGGCATCATGGGCCAAGAAAACTGTTGTTCCCTGTTTTGCACCAATGGCATTATTAACCATCGGAGTAGTAACACAAGGCAGGCACATTGCCATTGCTTCCAGTATTTTGTTTTGCAGCCCAGCACCCATAAACAAAGGTGCAACGAATATTTCGGCACTATTATAAGCACTCCTGATGTCATCCAGCCAGCCTGTAATAGTAACTTGTTCACTTTCTAGTTTACGAACCTCCGGTGTAGGTCTTGCACCAGCTATCAATATTTTTATTTTCGGGAATTTTACTTTTAGTAAGGGGAGAATATCCTGTACCAAATAACGTGCAGCTTCTACATTTGGGGCATAGCCCATATTGCCAACGAAAGCGAGGTCGTAGTCTTTTTTTACAGCATGATCGGGTTTGAAAAAATTAAAATCAACACCATTAGGAATGATATTTATCTGTTCTTTTTGTTCAATCTTAAGATGTTCTCTGTCCTGCTGAGAAATAATAGAATGTCCTTGAAAGTCCTTGAATATCAAGGTTTCATATTCTTGCATCTTTCTAGCTTCCCGGCTGAGGAAAGGTCGGAGATAAAAGGAAGCATTTTGAGACCAGCGACGAGCATTAACTGAAAAGGCGTCCATATAATCAATCGTCTTGGGAATGTCCAGATGACGAGCATATTCAGCCATTCGGGCTAATTGACAATACATAAAATCCGGTTGTTCGGTTTTTACAATTTCTTGAATTTTTTTATTGATTGATGACTTATAGAAATAAGCGACTTGAAGGGGCAGACCCTTTAAAAAGCCTGAAATAAGATTAATGAGAAGGTCAGTCTTTTTTGTTTTAAATGTGTAAATTTTAGAACAATATTGAGCTAATTCCTCATGGTCTTTATTGGGAATGTCATGTGTAGTCAGCGAGCAAAGTATTATATCATGATATTCAGCCAGGCCAATGATTTGTCTGTATACACGAAGTTTATCTCCTTTTTCAATAGGATAAGGAAAACGCGATGTCAATATGAATAGTTTAGTTCGCAAACTTTGTTCGTATTATGGTGTTGACAGGATCACAGAATTTCATGATAAAAATCCAATAGACGTTTTGCTATACTTATATTATCAAAATGTTGCTCTATAAAAGTCCGGGCTTTATTGCCTATTATTGGTAATTGTTCGCTGTTATCAATACAAAACTGAATTTGGCGAATGAAGTCATCTTTGTTGTCTGCTATCAGGACTTCTTGTCCTGCTTGGGCATGTATACCTTCCAGTCCTATTGTTGTAGTGATCGTTACTCGGGAGAGTGCCATGCTTTCCAGTATTTTTACCCTCATTCCACTACCTGAAAATAAAGGAACGATCATAATAGGGTGATCTGTGATAAATGCCAGCGCATCTTCTATTTCACCATGTATCACGATGTTGGGAATTTTCTTTTGGTGTAGCCAGTCGGGGGTGTTTCTTCCAGCTATGTGTAAAGTGATGTCGGGATATTGATGATATATATCCAACCATATATTATCCAGAAACCATGTTAAGCCTTCAGTATTGGGCATCCAGTCGAGAGAACCAATAAAACAAAGACTTGGAGGCATGGATTCTCCTTTTGTAGAAAATATATCTGCATCTAAAGGATGTTTCGGATAGTCAGCCATTTCCAATCCAATAGGCGCAGCATGCCCAGCGATATTGCAGCCCATTTGCCGAAATTGTGCCCAATCTCTTTCGGTAATAGCGACCATTACATCATACTTGTTCAAATGGTCTAACTCAAAATTTTTCAGGCGTTTTGCCAGTAAATTGACATACCATTTTTTGAGACCAAAAGAGGTGTTCCTTGCTATACGTTCCCAAATTTCAGACTCTACATTATGAGAACGCATGACAATTTTTGCCTGACTATGCTGACGAATAATCGGAATATAAGGTGCCAGATAAAGTGTTTCCAATTGTACAATATCATAGCTCTCTGTTTGTAAAAGCTGAATCAGTTTTTGAGTATAATCGTCTGAAATGTATCGAACAACGTGATAAGAATCCTTAGTGAATAAATTCAAAAGGGCATCCTTAGCTTTGATGCGGTTATCCAGTTTGCTAAAAGCAACTTTCCTGTAATGATTAAAATCTTCTGGAATATCATCAGGATTGATGTAGTGCTTTACTGTGTTCATTGCCAATAGATCCAACTGGCAGCCAAGTTGGTGCAGTGCTTTGCTGAGATACGTTACAGCGACAGATTCTCCGTCTTTGAGTGGATAAGGAACTTTTTTACATAGCTGAAGTATCTTCATAATTGGTAGAAATTCAGCCGCAAAAATAGTTAATTTTATTTTAATCGCATCCTGATATTTCAGCAGAGAAAAAAGACTGTGCCTGTGCGGAAAAACCATTGCCTAACAAGATGTTATTTCCTGCTTTATAAGTTACTGAGCTTCCGTTAGAAATAACCCCATTTGAGTTTATATTCATACTCGCCCGGTATAAATTGTCGGGAATAATGTATGACAAATTTAAAAACGGAGGGCAATTCAGGCATATATCGGTGAAGCAGCCTGAATAATCATTAAAAGCTCCTGAACTAGCCCTGGATAAAGAAGAACCAGTGTTTATAGTTAGAATATCAGTAGGCGGGAAATCTGTGTCTGTATGCCAAACCAGGTTTAAGCAGCCTGTAGGATCCAGTATGTCAAAAGCAAGCCGTCCTATTGGTAGCCATTCATTAGTGAGTAAATAGCCTGGACCAAATAAAAAGTTTATATTGTAAGAAACAGTGCCTTTTATTGTACCATTTATAGAGTGAGCGCTATATACATTGAATTCTACATCGTCCATAACACCAGAAAGTCCAAGTTCCTGGTCTATGCGTGGATTAGCCAATAGGAGGGTGTCGTAATCGAAGCGGTAGTTTTGTTCTGCTATCCTGAATGTATTTTCTGGGGAAGAAGCTTTTACCTGAATGTCAAAATATATGAGATTATCGCCACATTGAAAAGGATGTTGCTGGACAAGACGAACATCATATTGAGCCGTTTGAGCTATTGTAAAAGTAAACGAAAGGAGTATTAATGAAATTACTGTTAGTGTTTTCATAATATTAGTGCAGTGTTAGGTGTAAGTAAATTGTTCAGCGTAAAAATATAAAAATTATAAGTTTTATATGTATGTAGTTTTAAAAAATGCATGAGTAGGGAGAAAGTTATACTATTCCTTATGATTTTATTTAATTTTGCGCCAGAAAACTAATAAGCCATGTATAAGAATAAGAAAGTTGTTGTTGTATTACCTGCTTACAACGCTGCCCTGACTTTGGAACAGACCTATAAAGAAATTCCAATGAATATTGTTGATGAGGTGATACTATGTGACGATGCCAGCTCTGACAATACGGTAGAGGTTGGGAAAGCTTTGGGTATCCAACATATTATTCAGCACGAAAAAAATAAAGGTTACGGAGGAAACCAGAAAAGCCTTTACAACAAAGCACTAGATGTAGGCGGGGATATTGTTATTATGCTGCATCCTGATTATCAGTATACACCCAAATTGATTCCTGCTATGGTGAATATCATTGGAGATGAATTATATCCCGTGGTATTAGGTTCAAGGATTTTGGGCAATGGTGCCTTGAAAGGGGGGATGCCTATTTATAAATACATCGCTAATCGTTTTTTAACTTTCACTCAAAATCTTCTGGTGAATCATAAATTATCTGAATACCATACAGGTTACAGAGCTTTTAGTCGAGAGGTGTTGGAAGGTATTAATTTTAATGCGAATGATGATGATTTTGTATTTGACAATGAAATGCTTTCACAAATCATTTTTGCTGGTTATGGTATAGGAGAAGTTACTTGTCCTACCAAATATTTTGAAGAAGCTTCTTCCATTAATTTTCGACGCAGCGCCAAATACGGCATGGGCGTATTAAGAGTATCAATGGGACATAGACTTCAGAAAATGGGGCTTTTGAAGTTGAAAATATATGAAAAGCCTCAATTGTAATAGAAGAATTATCGGATCAAAGTAACATGACCTTTATAAGGTAACTCCTCCCCATCTTCGAATACAATAGTAGCAAAATAAGCATATACACCAGGTGCTGCTTTATCGTTTTTGAATTGACCAGTCCATCCAAATTCAGGACTATTAAGTGGCGCATCCTGTACCGAAAATACGACTTCGCCCCACCTGTTATATACATTGAAGGAGCTGATTGTTTCAGCACCTTTACCTCCGTGAATCATGAAAATATCATTTGAATTATCATCATTGGGTGTAAAAGCACTAGGAATGAATACACGCTGAAATTCACTTACATAGACCCTTAATTCATCCGAAGCTTCACAACCATTATCATTAGTGATATTTAAAGTATAAACAATATCGTATAGCGGCTTAATCGTTGGATTAGGACAATCAGTACAACTCATGCTGCCTGCTGGCGACAGGCTAGTCCATTCATAAGAATAGTTGCCAGAAACATTAATCGAAGGCGATAAGATAAGTGAATCACCGTATTCTAATTCAACATCTTCTCCAGCATCTATAATTAATTCGGGGGGACTGGAAATTGAAAACCCCTGTTCTGCTACACAGCCTTCATCATCTTGTATATAAAAAGTGTACTCACCAGATTCCAGACGGATGAAAGTAGGACTAGAACCATAATTAATGCCATCCATAGAATAGCTAAATAAGCCAATTCCACTACCTCCAGATACATCACTAATGCTTACACTTGCATCATCACCTCCATAACAAGCGGGAGAACTTACGGAGTAATTATAGTCGATTGGCGGTGGCTCGGTTAGTGTAGTACTGACTATATCTACACAGCCATTCGTATCAGTAACAGTTAAAGTATATATTCCTGCTGCCAGATTTTCTGCCATCGCTGTTGTTTGTCCATCATTCCATTCAAAACTATACCCTGGTGTGCCACCATTCACCTCTGTAGAGATACTTCCATCTGAATAAGTATTACAAACAGGTTCGGTATTGCTCAAAGAAGTAGATAAAGGTGCAGCAGGGCCTGAAATTTCGATACCTATAAAAGAAGAACAGCCATTGCTGTCGGTTATGGTCAGTCCGTGTATCCCTGCATTTAAGTTAGAAGTGAAATTATTTATATCTCCATTATCCCACAAATAAGAATAAGGAGGAGTTCCGCCGATAGGAGTAGCAGAAGCATCTCCATCATTAAAACCAAAGCAAGACACATCAGTTATCGTTGTTTGGGCAGTAATTTCCACTGGACCATCTATAGTAAACATTGTTGTAATAGTACAACCTTCATCATCTGTTACACTAACGATATGTTCGCCTGCATTCAAAGAGGAAGCATTTGTGCCTGTTTCGCCATTATCCCAATTGAAAGTATATGACCCCATTCCACCACTTGCTACTACACTGGCTGAACCATCTGTAGCTCCAAAGCAACTGACTGCCTGAATTGGTGTAGCCACTATAGCAAGGTCAGTATCATAATTAAGCGTAATACTGGAAGTGCTTTCGCAATTATCTGAATCTGTTACAGTCAAGTCATATATTCCTGCGTTCAAGCCTGTTTGTGCATCGCTGGTTGATCCATTACTCCATAGGTATGTAAAAGGAGGTGAACCACCACTATTGATCGTTGCGGACAAGGTACCATCAGGCATACTACAATTCACAGGGGTCCCGGCAAGATTAATTATTATAGGATTTGCAACAACAAGGGCAGCTAATGTAGTGGCTGTACAGCTATTTCCATCAGTTACAGTAACTGTATAATCACCAACTGACATATCCTCTATATTGTCAATAGTTTGTCCATCAGACCATTCAAAAGAATAGGGAAGTGCGCCACCGCTTACAGAAAGGTCGATAGTGCCATCCGTACTGTTCAGGCAAGCCAATGCACTTGGATTAGCTGTAACTGCCAGATCATTAGGGCAAGGATTTGCACAAATTACGTTGGCTAACCAACCAAGCGCTTCTTCTCCGAAGGAATTGGATTCAAACAAAAATGTAAGACAGTTGCTTGGGTTGGAGGAAGTCACTGTGCCAGGAGAATTTCCGCCAGTGTGTTCTGTGAAGCTACCTGCGGTAGTTGTATTATCAAAGACGGTCATGATGTCACCATCTAATGCCAGCTCAAATTCTGTAAAATCAACGGTTACGGGGGCGTTCCCACCACATATGGTTACTGAATAGTCTTCATTGGTGCCATAACCACTACTTGTCCCGCCTGTATCCATAAATAAACCTCCACAGGTAGGCGTGGGAATAACAGGAGTAGTTTGAGTATTACCATCAAGTATAGCACAGCCACCAGGCGTATTTACACCCGACAAAGTAATTGAAGAGTTAGCGGGGAAGCCGTCTAATGTTAAAGTATACTGAAAACAGGTGTTTTGGTTCGGAGCGACAAAAAAATCAGTACCACTGTAGGTGTATGAAATATCACCAGAATTAAAACTACCTGTAGCAATATAACTGCCATTTATGATGGAAGCAGGATAGAATCCAACTATATTTACATCACTTATACTAATCGTTATTCCGTCTTCTGAGCCGCCATCGCCTACACAGTTTTCGATGTCAATTGTGTATAATCCATCTCCAATATATTGAATATTTCCGGCTGATTGTGTAGCAGTATTGTCGCAGCCCAAAAGAGGTGAAGACTGGAGAATACAGACAAATACAAGGCTGAAAAACGTTAAAAAAAATGGCGTAGTGCCTGAATGTTTAACTTGCATGGGTAAAAAACTATGTTTTGTGTCTTTTATTGTGGAAGCTCATATTTAATGCCAAGCTTTTTAAGAGCATCTTCTAGCGGTTCGAGCCCCATCTTTTTACGGCGCTCATTCACATTAGTTTCATCTTTTATGGGGTAAACGTCATTTATGCCTTTATCTGGATTGAAAGCGATTTGAGTTCCGTATAACTGCTCCTGACCTTTATGCATAAGTACTTTGTCGTGAATAAAAGCTACATCTACTGAATTGGCTTCACCTTTTTCATATGCATTAATAACCATGTCCAGATGTTTTTCCAGTTTTTCAGCCGGAGCTTTTTTGAGAATGGATAATGCCTGACCACTGACTTCACTACCGTACTTTTTACTACTTATCCAGCCATTAGCTTCCAGCATTTTTTCCAACTCCGTGAAATGTGTTTCATACATGGTTTGTTGTTGTTCATCCAATTTGAACATAGCTTCTTCATCACCAAACTGATCAGAAGTGGCATCGATTTTTGCCTGAAGATTCTGTTCTTTTTTTTGCATACCTAATAAGGCTTTAGTAACTGGGTCGCCAGAATTTTGACCACTTGTACCAGGATTTGTTGGCTTGTTGCCAGAAGACGTAGTCATGCTATCACAACCAACCATGAATATGGCACAGGTAAATAGCAGTAAGGGCAATACTTGGTATAACTTATTCATCAGTCTGCTTTTTGTTTTTTGAAAACAAGATTACGGCAAAGATAAGGCTTTGTTATTGAATTCACCCGGAATAGTGATTTTAGACAAAGTTATGACGATTCGTACTTTATTCACCATAAAGTCTTTTATAGTTATATTGACGATTTTTTTTTAAAAAATAAGATTTCACGACTTGATAAAAGTGGTAAAATCCCTGCATTGCTTGTTATATTTCTTAGCGTTTTAGTCAATTTTTTTTTAAAAACTATTTGTGACATTTTAAATGTGCTATGTCCTTTTTGTAATTAAACAATAAAAGATGTTGAAGTTAAATATTGTGATGTTAAAAAATTAGGTTTTAAGGGGAAAATGAATCTGATCTTCTTTTTTTTCTAAAATATCAACATGAATAATTAGTGATATTTTCAGGTTTTAATAGGTCATTTTAACGTCTTAAACCCTGATATATCTGATGTTTTCGGGGTTTGTTGTAAAATAGAATTTCCTAACTACAGCCTGACGAGTTCAAGTATATGTTTTATTTCATGCCATATTTGATTAACTAATAGTTTTTTGTGTTTAAATTAATCTTTTATCTATAAAAAGGATTTATTGATAAGCTTTGCTATTTCTGTCACACAAGTTGCAAAAGTAAACATGAACTAAAAATAATAGGTGTATATATTGGTGACATATGGAAGCAGCCTCAAAATCCATGTATTAAGCACCTATGAAGAAAGTTGTATATATATATTCGGTTATCCTTTTTGCGATAATTCCAGTTTTTAGTGCTGCGCAATCAGGAGAAGTTAGCTTTTCTGTAGAGAGAGGAGTTTTTAACACGTCTTTCTTGGTCGAACTATCTTATACTGATTCTGATGCCTATATTTATTTCACTTCAGATGGTTCTGAACCTTCTGCCGAGAATGGAACACTATATAATTATCCTTTTTTCATTACATCTACATCCCTTGTTCGGGCTATAGCTTACTCAGCTACAGATACTTCAAGTGTTACTACTCATTCTTATATCTTCCCTGAAGATATTTTTACACAACAAGGTGCTCCAAATGGCTATTCTGCACTATGGGGAACTCATGAAGCTGATTATGACGTTGATACTACGATAACCAACAATGAGAATTATCGTGAAATGATTGTTAAGAGCTTTGAAGAATTTCCTGTTATTTCTTTGGTAAGCAATAAAGAAAATTTGTTCAATGATACACTAGGAATATATGCTAACTCGGAAAATGAAGGAGTAGAATGGGAACGCCCTGCTTCTATAGAAATGCTTAGAGTGGATGGAATTGAAGGGTTTCAGGAAGATGCGGGTTTAAGAATTAGTGGAGGCTCTACTCGGAATCCATTTTTTTTCAAAAAACACAGTTTTAGGTTATTATTTAAATCGCAGTATGGGGCAAAAAAATTAGAATATCCTTTGTTTGGTGATGATGGAGCAGAAGAGTTTAATACCTTCAATTTACGAATGATCGGACATTTTAATGTACATGACTGGAATCAATTCAGAAGAGAAAAAACTCAACTTGGGAAAGATCAGTTTATCAGAGAATTACAGGCAGCGATGGGGCAGCCACATGTAAGGGGAATGTTCGTTCATGTATTTCTAAATGGGATGTATTGGGGCATCTATAACCTTACAGAACGCCCAGATGCAGCCTATATGTCCTCTTATTTTGGTGGAGACAAAGAAGAATATGATGCTATTAATTCACTACATGCTGTAGATGGTGATTCTGTGGCATGGTATGAATTGCATAATCTTGCAGAAGCCGGACTTACCATGGATTCAGCCTATACAGCAGTACAGGGTTATTTGGATGTAGATAATTTCTTTGACTATATGATCCTGAATCATTGGGGAGTCAATACAGACTGGGATTTTCATAATTGGTATGTAACGAGAAGGAGAGAACCTGGTGCCCCATTCAGGTTTTTTAGTTGGGATGCTGAATTTACTCTGGGATATTTTAATTATGAAGAACTTGTCTACGATTCAGGAGTAAGCGATTACCTGTTTCCAAGATATTTATTTCACAAACTTATGGAGAACCCTACTGCAAAAGAACGATTTGCTGATAGAGTGGAGTGCAGTTGTAAAGGAGAGGGCGCGCTGACCAGTATCTCTGCAAGTAATTTGTACGCAGAAATTACAGAAAACATTAAGAATATATCAGTGGCAGAAACAGCAAGATGGGGCGATGTAAGCGGAACTTTGTATTCTTACGACCAACACATCGTACCTTCAACGACAGAACTTGTTGATTTAAAAATACCCAACAGAGCAAATGAATTAGTAACGCTGTATCAAAATAAAGGTGTTTATCCTACTGTAGAAGGTGTGATATATAGTTCATATGGCGGGCTGTTAGGAGCTTCAGAAGTTTTGTGGTTGTTTGCCCCTGAAGATAATGGAACCGTTTACTACACTATGGATGGCTCAGACCCAAGAATGGAGGATGGGAATATGAATCCCAATGCTATTGAATTTGCCTTTACTCCTATTGTACTCCCGGCAGGAGTGACAGATATAAAAGCCAGGGTATATACGAGTGATGGAGAATGGTCGGCTATGTGCCCTCAACGATTTTATAAAGAACAGAATATGGAGGGGATTGTTATCAATGAAATACATTATAATGCAGATAGCCTCTGTAGCACTACAGAGCCGGGAGAATTGGATTATATAGAGATTGTAAATGTAGGTTCTTTTGAAGTAGACATGACGGATGCTGCTTTTACGAAAGGTATTCAATATAAATTCCCCTATGGAACAGTGATCCCGCCAGGCGAATTTTATGTAATCGCTGAAAATATAGATTCTTTTGCATTTCACTATGGGTTTGCACCAGATGCAGAATATATAGGAGCATTAAGTAATGGAGGAGACAGGATAATACTTAAAAATGCTTTTGGTAATCTTCTGGATTCAGTTCAATATAATGATAAAACACCTTGGGATGTAGCTCCTGATGGAGGTGGGACATCATTGGAATTGCTTAACCCCGAATGGGACAACAGTGATCCTTTAAATTGGTTCCGTTCAGATACCACATGTGATGGCACCCCAGGAGCTGCGAATAGCCGTCAATGCCAAGGACTGTTGGAAGAAATTGTGATTAATGAAATTAACTATAATTCACTTGCTGACAATGATCCTGGAGATTGGGTGGAGCTTTATAATCCTACGGGAAATACCATAGATTTATCGGGTTGGCAATTTTTTGATGAAAAAAATAACTTTACAATTTCTGAGAATACACTCATTGCACCTGACTCATATTTGGTCGTAGCAGAAGACTCAACAATGTTCTCTGCCATTTTTCCAAATGTCGATAATTATATCGGAAGTTTTGCTTTCAACCTAAGCGGAAGTGGTGAAAGACTGACGTTATTAGCAAATGGAAATTGTTTGGCCGATTATGTGATTTATGATGATAATATGCCTTGGGATACAATTCCTGACGGGAATGGACCAACACTATCCTTGACCAATAGTTTGTATGACAATACAGAACATAACAATTGGGAGTCTTCCTCAAATATTCAGGCATCGCTAGGCACGCCCGGACGCCCTAATATACCTTGTCCGACTGTCGGAAATTTTGTTGTCCCGGAATTGTGTGCAAGAGAATCAGCAGTTTTTACATTGGATACGCTGTTGGAAGATATGACTTATGAATGGTCTTTCTGGAATGGTGAGCAAAATATAAGCATTGGAGATACGATAAAAGTATCTTGGAATGAGCCAGGTAATTATTCTGTCGAATTAGTGACAAAATACCATGAATGTACCAATGTCAAATTCTTACCTCTTCAAGTAAATATATGTAATGAAAAACCTTTAGCTCAAAATGATACAATCCAGATGGTTGAGAATACAGAGGTGAACCTTGATGTTAGAATAAATGATGACGATCCTGATGGAGATTCGTTGACTGTTTACAATATTGTTTCAATGCCATCAACAGGAGTCCTGACAGAGCTTCAACCCGGATTCTATAGATATAAACCTCCAGTTGATTTAACAGGAACCGCAACTTTTGTGTATGAAGTTTGTGATAATGCTCCATATGCTTTATGCGATACTGCCAGTGTTTTTATGCAGGTACAAGCCTCTGGAGATGTATTACCAATTCCTATTGCTTTTGATGATTTTTATAATATTACAGAAGACGGTATTCTTTTGGAAGTAGCCTTAAATAATAATTATGCTGTCTTTTCGGCTAGTAACGATGCCAGCCAAAATTTGATTAATTCAACATCAAATGGAGTAGTGAACCTTAATCCTGATGGCACTTTTAATTACATACCAGAGAATAATTTTTACGGACAGGATGTTTTCTCTTATGAGTTATGCCTGGGAAGTAATTGTGATACAGCAATCGTAAGTGTCGATGTAATACCTGTAAATGATGCACCAATAGCCGTTAGCGATACTTTTTATCTGTATAACGACTCTGTCATTCAGACTAATATCATGTATAATGACTATGATATAGATATGGATGAATTATTTGCATCATTATCTCCATCAAGCCAAATACCAGAAGGGTATCTGAGTCTCGAAACTAATGGTGAATTGACTTTTATTCCGGGAATTGAGTTTGACGGAATAGAAGAATTTACTTATAGCATATGTGACAATGGTAGTCCAGCCATGTGCAGTACAGGACAATTGGTTTTCTTTGTAGAAATGCCTTGTGTAAATATCGAATTACGCACTATTCTGGAAGGTGCTTACGATGCGGAAACAGGCTTAATGTCTACAAAACTGAACACCTTACGAAAGTTATTGCCCGGACAAACGCCGCTTAGTGTACTCGTAAATCCAACCCCCCCAGGGCATCCTTATAATATAGCTCCATGGAATTATGATGGAGATGAAGGCGCTAATTTTAATGATGCTGATTATAATGCAGGCGTTGTTGACTGGGTACTCGTGTCATTCAGAACCGGAATGGATCCTTCTTCTACAATTGCAAGAACAGCGGCATTATTACATAGTGATGGAAGTATAAAAATGCTGAATGATTGTATCTTTACAAGAACTGATTTCCAACCTCTATATATTGTCATTGAACATAGAAATCATATAGGAATCATGTCACCAGAACCAGTTTTTCTGAATGGAGAAGAACTTTACTACGACTTTACTTTGAATAATAGTTACAAAGATCCTACAGCAAACGGACAGAAAGAACTTTCTCCTGGACTTTGGGTAATGTTTGGAGCAGATGGCGACCAGATTCAGGATATGCCAAGTTATGATATCAATGGAAGGGATAAGTCATTGTGGTTTGAAAGCAATGGGGTTTTCGATGTGTACAATGCAGCTGATTACAACATGGACGGAGATGTCAATGGAGGAGATAAGGTTATCTGGTATCTCAACAATGGAATTTCTTCCAGAGTCTTGAGAGGATTTTAACAGTTTGATACAACCCATACTTCGATTTATTCGACTTAGTATTGAAATCAGATATTGAGAGTCTATTCAGCTTTCATAATTTTTAACTAAAATCATTCATTTACACAAAAACACCTTACAATCATGTATGCGAAATGAGACTTGTAAATATGTTTTACGTCTAACACTCCGTATTATTATACTACGAGGGTAGGTTACATGCTCACCAAATGTTCCCCCACTTGCTTCTAATTTAATAAGATTTTCTTTTTATTGGAAAGAAATCAAACCGTGATTCTCATTTTGCGATGTAAAGCAGAAACTTATGCCAGACTTTTATAAAACTATATTGTTTTTAGTACTCCTTACATGCACTGTACAGCTATTGGCTCATGGTCCTGTTCATGAAAGTATTGTGCGGCTTACTAAGTCGATCGAACAGGCGCCCGACAGCGCAGATTTATACCTGCAAAGAGGACAGTTTTATCAAATAGATGGAGACTTTGACAGGGCTTTTACTGATTATAATAAAGCTAAAAAACTCCTACCCAACCTCCTCCATACTGATGTCCAGATAGCTAAATTGTTTTTGGAAAATAAATACTCTAATTCAGCACTTTTATATGTAAATCCAGTTCTGGAGAAAAAACCCGATCATGTTGGGGCTTTGATGACAAGGGCTGCTATATATACGGCTTTAAACGAAAATGAACTGGCAGCCTCTGATTTTGAAACAGCTATCTTGCATGTAAAAGAACCTCGTCCAGAACATTATATTGCAATTTCAAAAGCTGTTATTATGGCAGATTCTACTAATTATAAAGAGTCTGTACAATGGCTCCAAAAAGGAGAAGAAGTACTTGGAGACAATATCGTGTTGCGTACTTATGCTATTGATCTCGCAGTATCTCATCAAGTTTATGATGAAGCACTTTCTATGACCAATAGTGTTATTGAAAAGATGCCCCGAAAAGAAAAATGGTTATTTAGAAAAGCAGAAATTTTAGAAACTGCTGGACAAATTGATGAGGCTATAGCGGCTTGTGAGCAAGCATCTATAGCAATTTCCCAGTTACCCAGACACATTCAGGGAACTCGATCTGTATCAGAACTAGAGGCACAAATTGCTATGAAATTAATTAAACTCACTAACGATAACATTAATAAGAATGAGTAACGATTAAATAATATACTAATCGAAATCAGGAAACTATTATTCCATGATGACTACTCAAACACTAACCTATACTATATTATGCGATACAAAGGCTACACGATCGGGGTATTAATGAGCTTAATGATGCTCTCATTCCAATACCCGATCATTGCAAATTCATTAGATGCTGGTAATACAGTGATTTTACCCTTTGGGAGTACCTGGAAATATCTGGATAATGGCTCAGATCAAGGAGACGCCTGGATCGATCCCAGTTTTGATGATAGTGGATGGAATTCAGGACCAGCCCAATTAGGCTATGGAGATAATGATGAAGCAACAGTGGTGAGTTTTGGAGGAGATCAAAGCAATAAATATATCACGACATATTATCGTACAACTATCAATGTTGCCAATCCAGTAGAACTGATTAGCGGAGTTGAACTTTCTTTGATTCGAGATGATGGAGCAATTGTTTATGTCAATGGGACAGAAGTTTTTCGTTCCAATATGCCAGCAGGAAGTGTAGACTATACTACCGCAGCTACAGGTACAGTCGGTGGAAACAGCGAAGATGAACCTGTGATTTCTACCATACCCGCATCGGTTTTTGTAGTGGGAGAGAATATAATAGCAGTTGAAATACACCAAAGAAGTGGGACTAGCTCCGATACAAGTTTTGATATGAAACTAGAAGCGTTTCCTAGTGGAGATAGTGACAATGACGGTATTCTTGATGTGGCAGAGTGCCCGGTTTTCCCTTGTAGAGATTCAGATAATGATATGTTGGTAGATTATCTTGATGTAGATGATGATAATGATGGAATACTGACTATTAATGAGGACTTTCCTAATGCAGATGGAGATCCAAGCAATGATGATGTAGATGCAGATTCATTGGCTAATTATCTGGATACAGATTCTGATGGTGACACATTACTTGATGCTGATGAATGTGCAGGTGGCGCTCCTTGTGCCAATTCCGATTCTGATAATTTACCCGATTATTTAGATACAGATTCTGATAACGATACAATAACGGATACTGACGATCTCTGTCCAATTGAAGCAGGAACCCTTGCTATGGGAGGTTGTCCGGATAGTGATAATGATGGTATTGGCGATGGAGATGATCTTTGCCCCAATGAGCCAGGAGATCCTGCTCTTGATGGTTGCCCGGATGGTGATAATGATGGTGTAGCAGACATTAATGATGATTGCCCTGATACGCCAGGAAGTACTGGAGCAAATGGCTGCCCGGATGCAGATGGTGATGGTGTTCAGGATGCAGATGATCTATGTATTAATACGCCTGGGATAGCTTGTACAGATGGTTGCCCGGATGGTGATAATGACTGCGTAGCAGATACGGATGACGACTGCCCTATGATACCTGGAAATATTACAGCTAACGGTTGCCCTGATGCGGATGAAGATGGTGTTCAGGATGCAGATGATTCTTGTCCGATGACACCAGGTAACATTACCGCTAATGGTTGCCCTGATGCCGACGGGGATAGTATAGAGGATGCAGATGATGCTTGTCCTGATGATGCAGGAGTTGCTTGCACAGATGGTTGCCCCGATTCAGATGGCGATTGTGTAGGCGATCCTTTTGATGAATGTCCTGAAATTGCTGGTTCTACAACCGCCGCTGGTTGCCCTGATTTTGATGGCGATGGAGTTCAGGATGCAGAAGATTTATGTGTTAGTGCGCCAGGTATAGCTTGTACGGATGGTTGCCCTGATGGTGATAACGACTGTGTGGCAGATATCGATGATGATTGCCCGATGACACCAGGTAATGCTTCTGCAAATGGTTGTCCCGATATGGATGGTGATGGTATATTGGATGAGGATGATGCTTGTCCGGAAGATTTTGGCGTAACCTCTGCTAATGGTTGCCCTGATGCCGATGGTGATAGTATTCAGGATGCAGAAGATTTATGTGTTGATACGCCAGGTATAGCTTGTGCAGATGGTTGTCCCGATTCGGATGACGATTGTGTAGGTGATCCTTTTGATGAATGTCCGGGAGTAGTTGGTTCTACAACTGCTGCGGGCTGTCCTGATGTCGATGGTGATGGCGTTCAGGATGCAGAAGATCTTTGTGTCAATATACCAGGTTCTGTGTGTGCCAGTGGTTGTCCAGATGGAGATAATGATTGTGTAACAGATACAGACGATGACTGCCCTTTAGAGTTTGGTTCTGTGTGTGCCAATGGCTGCCCTGATGCGGATAACGACTGTATTTTAGATATAGATGACGCTTGTCCAAATGACGCAGGGGTAATCTCTGCCAATGGTTGTCCTGATGCAGATGGCGATGGCATTCAGGATGCTGATGATCTTTGCCCCGATGATTTTGGGGTAGTTTCTGCGAATGGCTGCCCTGATGCCGACCTTGATACCGTGTCTGACTTTGATGATCTATGTCCTAGTATAGCGGGATCTGTATGTGCCAATGGCTGTCCTGATGTAGATAATGATTGTGTAGGCAATGATTTTGATGACTGCTTATTTGTGCCGGGAGAGATAAGTGCGAACGGCTGCCCTGAT
Source organism: Saprospiraceae bacterium (assembly GCA_020627965.1). Classification (GTDB taxonomy): domain Bacteria; phylum Bacteroidota; class Bacteroidia; order Chitinophagales; family Saprospiraceae; genus JAHDEO01. The sequence goes on from JAHDFX010000053.1 coordinate 18,357, forward strand.
GCGGATGGTGATAGTGTACAAGATGCAGATGATGTCTGTCCAAATGACTTTGGTCCGGTATGTACAGATGGCTGCCCTGATGGTGACAATGACTGTATTGCAGATACAGAGGATGCTTGTCCGAATGAGACTGGTGATATTACCGCCAATGGCTGTCCTGATGCAGATGGCGATGGGTTTCAGGACACAGAGGATGCTTGTCCGAATGAAGCTGGCGATATTACCGCCAATGGTTGTCCTGATGCAGATGGAGATGGGTTTCAGGACGCAGACGATACTTGCCCGAATGATGCTGGAGTAGTTTGTACAGAAGGATGTCCAGACCCTGATAGTGATTGTATTGGTAGTCAGGTAGATGCCTGCCCCGAAGTATATGGAACTGCTTCCGGAGAAGGTTGTCCACGTATTTTTAGAGGACCTTACTTACAAAAAGGAACTCCAACTAGTGTAGTCGTTCGTTGGAGAACGGATTTTGCCAATGAAGGAGCTGTTTATTATGGTACTTCACCTGGGAATTTGACCAATATGCAGCCAGGAGGAATTACTACAGAACACGAAATAGAAGTTACCGGACTTCAGCCTGGTACAGTATATTACTACGCTATCGGAGATGTAAATGGCACTGTTGTAGGAAATGATAATGATTATTATTTTAAAACATCTCCCGCTTTTGGCGACGAAGGAGAATATAGACTTTGGGTATTAGGAGACTGTGGTACAGCGAATAGTAATGCCAGAAGTGTAAGAGATGCGTATTATAATTTTACTGGTAATCGCCATACAGATGCGATGTTGATGCTGGGAGATAATGCTTATAATGTAGGCTCTGATACAGAATTTCAGTATGCTGTTTTTGAAAATATGTATGAAGAAAAACTCCAAAATACAGTATTGTGGTCTTGTCCGGGTAACCATGAATATTATAATGGTTATACTGATGCACAAACTCAGACTGGGCCTTACTATAGTATTCATACCTTCCCTACGAATGGAGAAGCAGGGGGATTGGCATCAGGAACAGAGGCATATTATTCTTTTGATTATGGAAATGTTCATGTAGTATCACTAGACTCACATGATTCAGATAAAAGTGTAGGTGGTTCAATGCTCACCTGGCTAGAAAATGACTTAGCTCAGACCACACAAAAATGGATCATAGCTATTTGGCATCACCCGGCTTATTCGAAAGGTTCGCATAATTCAGACACCGAAACAGCTATGGTTCAAATGCGTGAAAATGTTATGCCTATTTTAGAAGATTATGGTGTAGATTTAGTACTCTCAGGACATAGTCACTCCTATGAGCGAAGCTATATGATGAAAGAACATCATGGTTTTTCCTCTTCCTGGAATCCAGACTTGTATGGTTTTGATGCAGGTACAGGAAAGGCTGATGTAGATTCTGTTTACACCAAATACATTAGTGGTGTCTTTGCAGGGGAAGGTGTGGTTTATATTACTGCGGGTTCTTCTGGTAAAATCTCTAATGCAGCTTTGAATCATCCGGCGATGTACGCCAATTTTGTCGAATTGGGTTCTGTAGTGCTTGACGTTCATGCAGATACAATGAACGTGAAGTTTATTAATAACTCTATGACTACCCGTGACTATTTTACTGTCGTAAAAAATACAGAAGAATATGGTGTAGATTATGATACAGATGGAGATAGTGTGGCAGATATAACTGAATGTCCTGATGGTTTTCCTTGTCAAAACTCAGATGGAGATGACTTAACGAACATGTATGATGCCGATGATGATAATGATGGTATACCAACATTAGACGAAAATAATGCAATTGATAATAATGTTGATAACGATGCTCTGCCAAATTACCTGGATACTGATTCAGATAATGATGGATTGACCGACTTGTTTGAATGTCCGTCTCGACCTTGTATAGATACAGACGAAGATGGCTACCCGAATTATTTGGATACTGATTCGGATAATGATGGTGTCTTGGATTCTGATGATCTATGTTATTTGGTTGCTGGCTCAATTACAACTAATGGTTGTCCTGATATGGATGCTGACGGTATTGAAGATGCTGACGATGAGTGCCCACAAGAGGCTGGTATAGCCTGCACCAATGGGTGTCCGGATGAAGATGAAGATTGTATTAAAGATAGTGAAGACTCATGTCCTGCTGTCTTTGGAACTGTAGGGAATGATGGCTGCCCAAGAGTACTGCGAGGACCCTATTTGCAAAAGGTAACGCCTACAAGTATTGTTGTGAAATGGAGAACAGATGTTCCTACTACGACTGGAGTGATACACAGAAAGGCAGGTACGGGCATTGATGGTTTTGTGGCAGATGATACAATGACCACAGAACATGAAATAGAGATTACAGGACTTGAAGCAGAAACAAAATACTATTATAGATTTGGTGGAGCATCTGCTATGTTACAAACCACCGAGGTCAGTCGTTACTTCATCACTTCACCCGAAATTGGCGATCCTGGGGATTATCGTTTCTGGGTACTTGGTGACTGCGGAACCGCTAACGATAATGCGAGGTCTGTAAGAGATGCCTTTTATAATTATATAGGAAACAGCCCGCTCGATGGCATGCTTATGCTTGGAGATAATGCATACAATATAGGTACAGACGCTCAATATCAGGATGCTGTATTTGAAAACATGTATGAAGAAAGACTAAAAAATACAACCTTGTGGTCTTGTCCCGGAAATCATGATTATTATGGAGGTGCTGATGCACAAACTCAGACTGGAGTATATTATGATATATTTACTTTTCCTAAAAATGGCGAAGCTGGCGGATTAGCTTCAGGTACAGAAGCCTACTATTCCTTTGATTATGGAGATATTCATTTTGTTTCACTAGATTCTCATGATTCAGACAGAAGCATAGGAGGACCAATGCTGACCTGGTTGGAAAATGACCTGGCCCAAACTACTCAGAGATGGATTGTGGCTATCTGGCACCACCCACCATATACAAAAGGTTCTCATAATTCTGATACGGAATCTCAACTTATTGAAATGAGAGAAAACGCAGTACCTATTCTGGAAGCTTATGGTGTAGATTTAGTACTGTCTGGGCATAGCCATTCTTATGAACGGTCTAAATTGATTCATGGACATTACGATAACTCAAATACTTTTGATGAAAATACAATGCTGGTTCAAGATGGAGCAGGACAGTTAGTTAATGCACCTTACTGTAAACAGGAAGAAGGTGTTTTTGATGGTGACGGAACAGTTTACATTACTGCTGGTTCATCAGGCAGAATTTCAGGAGGAACACTAAATCACCCCGTCATGTATACCTCTTTAAATGAATTAGGCTCTCTTGCTCTTCAGTTTCGGGATTCAGTTTTATTAGTACGGTTCTTAACCCCTGCCGGACAAATGGATTATTTTAGAATTCAAAAGAAAACAGACTTGTTAACAGATGCAGATAATGACGGTATTTTGGATAGCGATGAATGTGTGGGTGGACGCCCATGTCCAGATGAAGATGAAGATGGAATACCTGATTTTAAGGATACAGATTCAGATGGTGATGGCTTAACAGATGCAGAAGAATGTCCAGATGGCGTACCATGCCCTCAGACAACAGTGGGGATACCTGATTACCTGAACACGGATTCAGATGGTGATGGCTTGACAGATGCTGAAGAATGTCCGAATGGGGTGCCTTGTCCAGATTCCAATAATAATGGAATATTTGATTATCAGGAAACAGACTCTGATAGCGACGGCTTTGCGGATGGTATAGATGATTGCGCAACAATACCGGGCGTAGCCTCTGCGAATGGTTGTCCGGATGCAGATGGCGATAGTGTGCAAGATGCACTTGATGATTGTCCAGAAGAACCAGGTTTTATCCAATCTGCTGGTTGTCCTTGTTTGAAATTGAATTTAAAAATCATGCTTGAAGGACCATTTGACTCGCTGGATAATCAAATGACCACTTACTTAGCTACTGAAAGAAAATTACTGCCAGGACAAACACCTAATAGTGAATTGATTGCCCCGACACCAGCAGGACATCCTTACAGTGTGAGTCCATGGAATTATAACGGACCAGAGGGCAGTGACTTTACAGACAGCGATTACTCCGATAATGTGGTAGATTGGGTATTGGTTTCACTAAGAAGCAATATCTACAAAACTGACGAAATTGGACTTGCTGCTGCATTAATAATGAAAGACGGAACAATAGAAACAGTCTTGCCTTGTGCAGTAGAAACTACCGAAACTGGACCATTCTATATTGTTATAGAACACAGAAATCATATGGGAATAATGTCACCAATACCAGTCCAAATAAATAATGGCGAAATAAATTTTGATTTTACTACCCAGGACTCTTTCAGAGATGCAACAAGTGTGGGGCAGAAAGAACTGGCACCAGGAATATGGGGAATGTTTGCAGGCGATATGGATCAGATCAGTGATGAAAATAGCTATGATATAAGCGCACCGGATAAAGCTATCTGGAGTACTGACAATGGATTGTTTGATCAATATATTCCCTCTGATATTAACCTTGATGGAAATACAAATGGAGGAGATAAAATACAGTGGGAAGAAAACAATGGTAACTCTTCTCGTGTACCTAAAGATTAAATGTATTTAAACTTGAGACATCCCGAATTTTTATCATGAAAATTCGGGATGTCTTATTTTACTTCCGGTATAGCTACAACAATACTCCGTATTGGTTTTTGCTTTTATCAGTCAAATGTAAATCGACATAAAGCTCATACATCCAGTATATTGACAATCAGGATATTCGCTTTAGTTTTTCATTAGGTAATATTTTTTTACCATTCCCAAGTGTCGATTTTTTTTATTTAAAAGTTAACCTCTACTGTACAGAAGCCGACCAATACATCAAGATTGTCATAGGAATACAATGTTTATGAGTATAAATGAATTATCTTGTTAACTGGAAAGATACTTTAAGGATTCAACCTTGTATTGATTGCTTGTCCTTTCAATAATACATAGTTTGAAAATAGGAAAAATATGAAGGAACTAAAACTTGCACTTGCACTTGCACTTTTATTTAATTGTCTATGCGGTTATTTATCAGCACAAATGACCATTGATGGAAATGTATTATATGGAAATGAGTGGATTGATTATAATCAACAGTATCACAAAATCTATATTGAAGAGGATGGTATATACAGATTGTCTCAGCAAGATTTAATGAATGCTGGAATACCTGTGGGAAGTATCAATAGTACTGATTTTCAGCTTTTTGCAATGGGCAAACAGATACCCGTACATATTTCGGCTTCAGGAATATTGAGTACAAGTGATTATATAGAGTTTTATGCTAAGAAAAATAGGGGAGAGGTAGATGTTCATCTATACAGTGGTCCAGAAGATCACTTCAATCCATATCACAGTATTTATACCGATACTTTGGTGCATTATCTAACCTGGAAAACAGGGGCTACAGATAGTGAAAGATTGGAAAACACTCCAAATAATCTGAACATTTTACCAACTGCGGAAACACATTTTTTCCATGAAAGCTTTAATGTGTTGGGCAATAAACACATTAAAGGGAAACCACATGCAGGACTATATGAGTCTACCTTTTCAGCGGGAGAAGGATTTGGAGGAGCATATACTAGCAATGGCAGTTACCAATTAGATACAGATAACGCATATGTAGCAGGAGGAGAATCACGTTTTTGGATACGATTTACTTCTTCCGGGGACTACGTTCATGATATCGACTTATCAGTAAACAATGTCAATCAACAATTGGATTCTGCAGCGTTTATTGATTATCGTTTTCAACAAATTTCAAAAGAAATACCTACCAGTCAATTACCGTCAACATCAACAATACAACTTATCGGAAATGAGGGCAGTACCGACCAACACGCAACAGCCTTTGTTAAAATCAAATATCCCAGAGAATTTAAGTTTGGAAATCAGGATGTTTTTAAATTTAAAATAGAAGGAGAAGCAGGTGAGCTTAAATACCTCGAAATTACAGATTTCGATCATGGTAACACAGCTCCTATTCTTTATGACCTGACCAATGGCTTAAGAATTACAACAGAGTTGACGACAGGTAATTTAATTCGAGTGGTCTTGCCTGCGTCAGCCACCGAAAGAGAGTTGGTTTTATTTAATCCCAATACAACCATATCAACTATATCTGCTATTGATGAAATCAATTTCACAAACTTTGATTTGAATCAAGGAGATTACCTAATACTCAGTCATTCAAAATTTATCAATGACCCGGCAGGAGAGGTGCAGACTTATGCCAATTATAGAGCAAGTACAGGCTTTACGCCAATTATTATTGATGTTGAAGAATTGTATGACCAGTTTTCTTATGGTGTCAATAAACATGCTCAGGCAATTAGGAATTTTACTGGCTTTACACTGGAAAACTGGACAGTAGAACCTGAATACATGTTCATGATCGGTAAATCGCGCCCCTACTTTTCTACGAGAAAAAATCCTGTGGGGCAGCCCTCTTATACACCTACTTTCGGGCACGATCCTTCTGATAATTTATTGACAGCTACAGCACAATCTGGTGTGCCAAGAATACCCTTTGGGCGAATCCCGGTGCTAACTAGTAACGAAATAGCGATTTATCTGGATAAAGTCATTGCTTACGAAACTGCTGCACAAACACTTCCCCAGACAATAGAAGATAGAGAAAGATTAAAAAGAGTTGTGCATTTAGGCGGCGGCGATCCATTAATACAGGAGGTGATTAAGAATAACTTCCAAAACTATAAAGGAATTATAGAAGACGTATATGTTGGCGCTAATGTCTCTTCTTTTTTCAAGAATAGTGATGAGCCTGTTCAAACTTCAATATCGTATACTTTGGATTCTCTTATTAATAATGGAGTAAATCTAGTGACTTTTTATGGACATTCGTCCCCGGTAGCATTGGATTTTAATGTGGATAATCCTGCAAATTACGAAAATACAGGACGTTATTTCTCCATGTTCTCAATGGGCTGTTATGGTGGACAAATACATCAAAAACAGAGAAATATTGGTGAAGAATTTGTTTTTGCAGATCAAAAAGCAGCCGTTGCCTTTATTGCTACAGGCGGATTATCCGGGCTGGGAGCGCTTGACGCTTTCGCAACTAGTTTTTATCAAAGCCTGTCAGTTGATCATTATGGTCAAGGATTGGGGGATATTATACAGGCGGTAATATACGACCTGGAAACAAATACTACCTCTGTAGTTAATCGTATCGTTTACCAGCAGATGACATTAAATGGTGATCCGGCATTAAAAATAAATTATGAAACTGCTCCAGATTATATTGTCAATGAAGCTGGTGTTCAATTTTTCCCGGAAGAACCTACCAACCGAGATGACATCACAATCACTATTCCTATTGTTAATCTGGGAAAAGCAGTTAATGCGCTTTTTAATGTACAAATAGATAGAATATTACCAGATGGGACGGAGATTACGGTGACCAATGAAACGCTTGATGCTCCTGCATTACAGGGAGAGTATATCTTTAATATCCCTGCTATCGGAAATGCAGCGGGTTTAAATCAATTTAGGATTATCGTCGATGCAGATAACAGCATTGCCGAACAACCCAATCCCGATGCTGAAGATAATAATGAAACAATAATAGACTTATTTCTGCTTAATAATGTAATAGAACAGCAAGAGCCTTATAATTTTGCTATTGAAGGCGATGCCGCCAATATTATACTTAAAGCAAACATAGATGCTAATTATTCTGATGAACAGACTTATTATCTTGAAATAGATACAACTGAATTATTTGATAGTCCTTTAAAATTATCTACAACGATCATTCAGAGTGGAGGACTTATTGAATGGCAACCTGCTATGAATTATACAGATAGCACAGTGTATTACTGGAGAACACAGGTGGATCAGGGAGAAGTTGTTGATGTGCCTGCCTGGAGAACGAGTTCTTTCATTTACTTAAACGATGAATATCCAGGATGGAGTCAGTCTCATCATTATCAGTTTCAAAAAGATGAGTTTATTGATATAATTTACAACGAAGATCGCAGGTTCGATTTTGTTAAAACTTACACGGAATTAGCAACTAATAATGCACATTATCCGGTACTCCCTTCCAGTCAGATAGACTATTCTATCAATGGCTCCAGAATTTATGATGTGGAAGCTTGTGAATTGGAAGAACAAGGAATGTATCTGGTCTTACTAAATGAAAATTTTACACCTTTACAAAATTACCAGCTCAACGCAGCTACTAACGAAGGTTTATATGGTTCCTGGATATGTAAGTCCACTTTACCTGTCTTCCTATTTCCAACAGCCGATTTAGCAGGACAGGAAAAACTAAGAGATTTTTTCAATACAGAGTTGCCGAATATTATTGATGTTAGCTATGTGCTAATATATAGCCTGAATAATTATCAGCCACAAAGCTGGAATACAGATGTTTTTGATGCTTTCGCAAATTATGGAATCACAGAAATCCAAAATTCAAGCACATTAGGAGGAGTACCCTATACAGCTTTACTAAATTTAAATACAGAAACAGTAGAAGAGGTGATTGGAGAAAACCTCAATGATATAGTTGAAGGTATCTTTTTAGTTGAAGGTAGTTGGAACAACGGAAAAATTCGCTCAACACCAATAAATATTACTGAATCCGGACAATGGGGCTCTGTTCATTGGAAAATAAATGAATTAGAAGCCAACGATATAGCTTATTTAAACATCTATGGAATAGATAATAACGCTGAGACCCTACTCCTTGCCAATCTTACAGACCCTATTTATTATTTTGAGAACAATGAAATAGATGCGAGTATCTACGAACAGATTCGATTAGAACTTGTACTTACTGATTCTATGAATCAAACAGCCCCTCAATTGGAATATTGGCGTGTCTTGGATTTTGAAGATACAGATGGTGATTTAATTCAAAATGCTGTGGATGACTGTCCGGAAGAGGCAGGAATACCAGAAAATAATGGCTGCCCATGTATAAAGCTTAATGTAAAAGTATTGCTGGAAGGGGTTTATGATGCGACTACAGGAGATATGAGTACAGCACTTGGAAGTGAGAGAAGACTACTGCCAGGACAAACGCCAAGCAGCCCGTCTGCTATACCAACATCAGCAGGACAGCCTTATAATATTGCTCCATGGAATTATCAGGGAACAGAAGGAACAGGTTTTGATGACAGTAGTTATAGCGAGGATGTAGTCGATTGGGTACTGGTTTCTGTGAGAACTGATAGCAATAAAGCTAGTGAAATTGGTCAGGTTGCCGGATTATTAATGAAAGACGGAGTGGTATTAACTATGTCACAATGTGCTATAGAAACAAATGAAACAGAACCTTTATATGTCGTTATTGAACACCGAAATCACATGGGGGTAATGTCCTCTATACCAATTGCTTTAAGTGACAGTCAGATTAATTATGATTTTAGTTTACAAAATTCATATACAGGTTTGACAGGAAGTGGTCAGAAGGAAATCGCACCAGGAATCTGGACGATGTACTCAGGTGATATGAATCAATTTGTTGACTTACAAAGCTATGATATTAATGCTTTAGATGAATTGTATTGGGAAAATATAAATGGAATGTTTGAAGCTTATACCCCTGCTGACCTGAATATGGATGGTAGTACCGACGGAATAGATAAGATGTTTTGGGAGGAGAATAATGGGGTGTCATCAAGGGTGCCTAAATAGTCGGTTTTAAAAAATATAATACACGTTTTAAAAAAACGAGAACAAACTTGTACTCCTTAATTATAATTCACGTCTAAAAAGAGATTAAGGTTATTCTTAATTTTTATTATTTTAAATATGAGACAAATAAATGTATTTTGTTTGTCTATGAGAAGACATTTGACTTCAACACTATTTGAAACCTGCTAGGAGAATGCCACTATAAAATTTTCAAAAAATACTTGAAAACATATTCTTATGCAGAGGTTATTGTACACCCTTATGTGCCTGTTTTTTATTGGAGGCATACAGGCCCAAATGTCCATAAATGGTAATACTCTTTATGGCAATGAATGGATCGATTACGATCAGGAACATTACAAAATGTATATTAAGACAGACGGAATGTACCGAGTGTCTTATCAAACATTAATGGATGCAGGTATTCCTGTGAATTCCATTAGTGCTGCTAATTTTCAACTTTATGGCATGGGAGAGGAAGTGCCGATCTATACTTCTTCAACTGGAACACTGGCATCAGGTGATTATATTGAATTTTATGCAGAAAAAAACAAAGGAGAAGTTGATGTTCACTTGTATGAATCTCCAGATGATGCTTTTAATCCTTTCCACAGTTGTTACACAGATACACTAGCTTATTTCTTAACATGGAATACAACCGGAAATAACAATCACTTATTAGAGGCACCTAATGACATGAGTAATTTGCCCTCACCAGAGGTCTATTTTATGCATGATAGTTATTTTGTTCAGGGAAATAAGCACAATAAAGGAAAACCCTATGCCGATCTGTATCAATCAATATTCTCTCCAGGAGAAGGCTTTGGTGGACCATTTACGAGCAATGGCAGTTATAATGTAGCTACTGAAAGCGTATATACAGGCGGTGGAGACGCCGAACTCTGGATCCGATTTGCTTCATCAGGAGGCGTAGTTCATCAACCACAACTAAATGTCAATAACTCTACGATTGCTATTGATTCCAGCCTTTACATTGATTATTTGATGCGCCAGGTTCAGGAAACGATTCCTAATAGCTTATTGACTGAAACGACAAATGTTAATTTACAAGGACTTGCTGGAGGAGCTGACCAACATGCTACTTCTTTTGTTAAAATAAGGTATCCAAGAGAGTTTAAATTTGGAAATCAGAATCTATTTAAATTTGAATTACCAGCTGATCCACTAAATCAAAAATACTTACAAATTACTGAGTTTGACCACGGTGGCGTGGCACCTATATTATATGACCTGACCAATGGACTCAGAATCACAACTAGTCTTAATAATGGACAGGTAGATGTCGTTCTGCCACCTTCTGTACTTGATCGTGAGTTGATATTAATGAATCCACAAACAAGTTATTCGACTATTCCAGGATTGGTAGAAGTCAACTTTACAAATTATATCACAACACAAGGCGATTATTTGATCGTCAGTCATCCTACATTTATTAATGATGCAGGCGGACATGTACAGGCTTATGCAAATTATCGTGCAAGCACAGGCTATACGCCACTTATTATGGATGTGGAAGAGCTATACGACCAGTTTGCTTATGGTGTTAATAAACACGCTCAGGCAATTAGAAATTTAACTGGTTTTACGATTTCAACATGGGCAACTCCGCCTAAATATATGTTCATGATTGGTAAATCTCGCCCATATTATTCAACAAGAAAAAACCCGGTAGGACAACCTTCTTATACACCGACATTTGGACATGAGCCTTCAGACAACCTGATGACAGCAACACCTTCTTCAGATGTACCTCGTATCCCTTTCGGAAGAATACCAGTTTTGAGTGGAGATGAAGTTAGAATTTATCTGGAAAAAGTAATGTCCTATGAAAATGCACATGCTACTTTGCCGCAAACAATAGAAGATAGAGCAAGGTTGAAGAGAGTGCTACACCTCGGAGGAGGTGACCCCCTAATACAAGCAGTAATCAAAAATAATTTTGGAGATTACCAGGCAATGGTAGAGGGCGATTATTACGGAGCAGATGTTACTTCTTTCTTTAAAGCTAGTGACGAGCCTACCTTACTCTCAGGGTCAGAAGTACTGGATTCCCTGATTACAGAAGGTACTAATTTAATCACATTCTATGGACATTCATCACCAGAATCATTAGATTTTAATATTGATAATCCGGGTACATTCAATAATACAGATCGTTATTTTACGATGTTCTCAATGGGGTGTTATAGTGGACAGATACATCAGAAACAACGCAATCTAAGCGAAAAATTTGTCTTTGAAGAAGATAAAGGTGCAGTAGCTTTTATCGCAACAGTCGCTTTGGCAGGATTGGGCGCATTAGATATGTTTGCAACAGAGTTCTACGACAATATGACGGTCGATCACTATGGTGAAGGAATTGGAGATATTATACAGGCTGTTATTGCTGATATAAGTTCATCTGGAACATCGGTCGTTAATCGCATTGTATACCAACAAATGACCTTAAATGGCGACCCTGCTCTGCGTATTAATACAGCCACAGAACCAGATTTTTTAGTCAGAGAGTCTTCTATTGATTTCGGGACAGAAGAGCCTACGAATCGTGATGATATTGAAGTTTCTTTCAGTGTAACTAATCTTGGTAAAACCCAGGTTGGACAGTTCCGTATCCTTATTGAAAGAATATTACCAGATGGTTCTGTTGTGGTCGTAGTGGATGAAATGGTAGACGCACCTGCTTTTGAGGAAAATTTTAGCTTCACTATCCCCGCATTAGAAAACGGAATGGGTGCAAATCAACTTAGAATTACAGTAGATGCGGACGATCAAATTACTGAAACTCCTAACCCCACAGCCGAGGATAATAATGAAATAATGGTTGATTTCTTTGTTTTGAATGATATTGTAGAGCAAGTGTCACCAAGAGAGTTTGGCATTATACCTGATGCGGGAAATGTAATATTACAGGCAGAGATCGACCCCTTGACTGCCGGAACATTGACTTACTACATTGAAATAGATACTTCCGAGTTATTCAATAGCCCGCTACTGGAAAATACAACAATTACACAAGATGGTGGTATGCTTGAGTGGGAACCTGCTATACCTTACAATGACAGCACAGTGTATTATTGGCGTGTAAGGGTAGATGAGACAATGGTGTCTAATACAGAAGGGTGG